>NZ_BCQQ01000042.1 GCF_001552155.1 Actinomadura formosensis NBRC 14204
GGCGGGTCGTCGCCTCTGGGGGCCGCCAGACCGACGACCCGCCGCAGCCCCCGCCGCGCTGACGGCCACGATCGGCGATCTGCTCGGCGACCACCCGCGCGTCACCGACCGCTGCCGCACCCCCGGACCCGACACCGGGCATGGTCACCACGCTCGGCTTGGCCTTCGGGCTGTTCTTCGCCGCCACCCTCACCGTCGTGGCCCGCACCCCAGCCCCTGAGCACACCCACACTCGGCCGCAGGACACCCATAAAGAAAATGCGGCCCCGCGCGGGGCCGCCCTGTCGGCCGTAACCGACCTCGTATGGCTCCAGCACAAGTACGGTCGAGTCTGCCCGTGTTGGCATTGTTGATGTGGTCCGGTGGACGCGGCGGAACGGCACGGTGTGGGCGGTGAAGTACTTCCCGGTCATGTGGAGGGACGAGCCGGACGCCGCTCGTCACCAGGAAACCTGCATGGCGGGTCTGGCAGCGCACCACCCGCAAGTGGCGCGGCGGCCTGGCCCGCTTTACTGGGACGGGGCCACGGGTGGTCCGTCGGGGCCGGCGCTGTGGTGCGGCCAGTGCGCTGACTCGTCCCGCCGCAGCCGGGACACCTCCTCCATGCGGTCGCCGGGAATGATCACTTGGGTTACGTCCACCGCTTTCTCGTCCTTGGCGCTGTAGCTGATGCGGACGATCTCCCACACGGGCAACTCGGCCGGGATGAGAAGCAACCTGGTCTCGTCCGTGGTCGGCATCCGCACACGGCGCCGTTCCAGCCACTCCAGCGGCCCGTGCCCCTCGGCCTCGATCGCGTCGATCCAGGCGCCCGGCCCGGTCCCGTACGGCTCCTCCACCTCCGGGACCTCGGCCGCTATCCGGGGGTGGATCCACGTCGCGGAGATCTGAAAAGCGGGCTCGCCTTCCGGGCCGGTCACCCGCAACCGCCTCATGACCAGGTCACCGACCGGCACGTTGAGCATGTGAGCAAGCCGAGGGTCCGTGATCCGCGCCTTGCCGACCTCCGGCTTGATGTGGTGCACCCACAGCTCGTTCCCCATGGCCGCCGGGAAGCTGTATCCGCCCGCGGACTCCCGGCCGTCCTTCACGTGCCTTGTGTTGCGTTTGACGACGTCGGTCCGCATGACGGTCTTCCGATGCTTGGGACGGACCACGGTGCCCCGGCGCGGGACGGAGACCAGGCGCCCCTCCTTCGCGAGCTTGCCGACCGCACGCGCCACCGCGTTGCGGCTGGCGTCGTAGTGCTTCGCCAGCTTCTCCATCTGCGGCAACGTCTCGCCCGCCCGCCACTCGCCCGCTTCGATCCGGCGCAACAGGTCATCGGCGATCTCGTTATACCGAGCTGACCCCACGTACCCAACCTCTCACGCACCGATTTGTTGAAACTTATTGACAGCCGTCGAGCTTACCTCCAGCATGAGGTCACCGAGATTTGTTGAAGCAAATCCCGGCAGCCTCTGCTCGCCTGCTCGATCATGGAGACGTACCCTGACATGTCGGACATGACGCGCTGGACTGGCCGCCATGAGGGCCGTCCGTCCGCCCAAACTATGCCGGATGCGTCCCGCCGCGGGCTCGGATCGCCGCCACGCCCCCAAGCCTCGAAGGCTCTTTCCCGGCCCGCCCAACCACTCGACCACAAGCCGGGTCCCGAGGTCGTGGCCATCGGATTGGACCTGCTTCTCCTCGCGTCCTCCACCGCTCCGGCCCAGATCCGGACGCTGGTGGGGTTCCGCCTCGCGGATTGGCGGCTGCGCGGCATCACCTATGACGTACAGCTCATCGCAAGCGAACTGGTGACGAACGCGATCAAGAGCACGCCCAACGCCGAGATTCGAGTGAGGCTCACGCGGGAGCGGAACACCGTTCTGCTCGGCGTATGGGATTCCTCGAACGCGATGCCGATCAGCAATGCCTCGGCGGAAGCCTCGCAGGCCGACACCGCCCCCGACCACCGAACGCCGGACGCCGGACATCACGCCGACACACATGGGCGCGGCCTGCCGATCGTCGAGGCGCTGTGGACGCGGCACCACACTCTGGTACCTGGATCTGCTCTCCGACGCGGTCCGCGCCAAGGGGTATCGGTGCGTCAAGCTCTACCAGGCCGACGACCTTCCTCTCCGTCCCCCCGGTGTTGTGGGTGTTCGCATTCGGGCCCAACGGCCACGCCCGCGTCGCCGTCAGCGTCCACGCCGTTCCCGGTGGCGGCTGGGGATACCACCAAGCCGGACGCGGCCGGCAGGGCTACCTCGCTCCCTGCGGCGACACCAAGTACGCCGCCGATCAGGTCGACGCGCTCCTCAAGCACCGCATGTTCCCCGCCACCTGGTGAACCAACGCGCCGACTCCACATGAAAGGAGTTCCACTTGAACGAGAGTCCCCTCGTCAGCCCGCGTGACCGATTCCCCCTCGGGCTCCCGGGACACGTCGTGCCGGTCAGCGCCGAACCTCCGACCGAAACCGGCCGCCCCTGGGGAATGTGCCACGCCGTGTCACCCAGTCCCGTCCAAACCATGGGCAAGCACGAGAAGCCGACCAGCACCAAGAGCGCCCCGAGGCAGACCTCGTACACCGATGACAGCAAGACCAGGTCGGACACCGTGACCGAGACGGTGACGGACTGATGTCCGAACAGACCGTGCTCATGCTTGCTGAGAAAGACGACGCAGAGGCCGTGTACGTATCCAATGCCCTGGACAGACGCGGCGTACGGGGCGCCTGGTTCGACACCGCGTCCTTCCCTCGGGATGCCGACGCGAGTTTCCGGGTGAGGGAGGGAGGCTGGAGCGGCGAGATCACCACGGCCGACGGAAGCCTCCGGCTGGAGGACATCTCGGCGGTGTACTACCGGCAGCCGCAGCCGTTCACCTTCCCCGACACCCTGAGCGAGCCGGAACGGCGCTTCGCCACCGTCGAAGCACGCTTCGGTTTCGGCGGCGTCTTCATGTCCCTGCCAGTCCGTTGGGTGTCGCATCCGGGGCGGCTCGCCGACGCCGAGTACCGGCCGCTCCAGATGGCGACCGCCGCGCGGTGCGGGTTCTCCGTCCCCATGAGCCTGCTCACCAACCGCCCGGATGATGCCCGTGATTTCGCAAGAGCCGGCCGCGCGGTCTACAAGGCGACCATGCATAAACTGATCAGCGAGGACAACCACGTCAAGCTGATCTACACAACGCCGGTTGCCCCGTCCGCGATCGACGAGCGGGTCACCACGACGTTGCATCTGTTTCAGAGCAACATCCCCAAGGTCCACGACGTGCGCTTGATCGCCACGGGTGGTGAACACATGCACGCCGTCGCCATCCACTCCGACACCGAGGCCGGACGTCAGGACTTCCGAGCCGCGTACGACACACTGACGTACAAGAACACGAGCGTCCCGCCAGACGTGGCTCGCGCATGTCATGGCTACCTGAGGGCACTCGGACTGGGCCTCGGCGTTTTCGACTTCGCCGTGACCGGCGACGGTACATGGTGGTTCCTGGAATGCGGGCCTGGCTCTCAGTGGGCTTGGCTGCAAGAGGAGACCGGGGCGCCGATCGCCGACGCCATCGCCGACACGCTCATGGGGGTGGACGCGTGACCTTCGATGACTGGCGGGACCGGGCGGCGGCGCTCGCCGATCGGCTCTGCGAACAGGGCGTCATCACCGATCCGGCTTGGCGTGAGGTCGTCACGTCCGTCCCCCGGCACATGTTCGTACCGGAGTTCCACGACGACACGTTCGGGCTCGTGGGAACCGGCGATCCTCGATGGCCGGAACTGGTCTACAGCGACGACACCCTCGTCACCCAGCGCAAAGAGCACCCCGACCAGCCCGGCTTTCAGTGGTCCACCAGCTCCAGCACGCGGCCGAGCCTCATGCTTCGGATGCTGCACCTTCTGGACGTCAGGCACGGCATGAACGTCCTGGAAATCGGCACCGGTACCGGCTACAACGCGGCGTTGCTGTGCGAGCGGCTCGGTTCGGAGCACGTCACGACCGTGGACATCGACCCCGAGCTGACCGGCGCGGCCCGGGCCCGGCTCGCCGGCGCCGGGTACTCACCAACGGTCGTCACGCGGGACGGTGTACGCGGCTACGCGGAGCGAGCTCCCTACGATCGGGTCATCACGACCGTGGCCACCGAGCGGGTGCCGTATACATGGGTGGAGCAGACCCGGCGGGGCGGCATCGTCCTCGCGGACGTCCGTCCACCGGGCATGACATGGGCCGGTGCGTTGACGCGCCTGACGGTTGCCGAGGACGGGACGGCAAGCGGCCCCCTCCATACCTGCACGTGGGGCTTCATGTCCGCTCGCGCCGACGTAGCGCGCCCCGGCATCCCCCAAGCCTTCGGCATCGACGCGACGAACACCCGTTCCCGGACGAGTGAGGTCGGCGCAGAATCTGTGCACATTTCCGGTCTGTCACTGCTGATCTGGTGGTGCCTCGACGACATCACCGTTTTCCCCGGACCGGACGAGATCCAGATCAGCACGGCGGACGGATCGTGGGCCAAGGTGTCAAAGGCCCTCCCCGCCAGGGTGGAGCACGGCGGGCCGTCCGACATCTGGGCCGAGGTCGAACACGCCCACGCCTGGTGGACCGCCCGAGGACGCCCCGGCGTGGCCGTGTTCGGCCTCACCGTCACCCCCGAAGGCCAGCGCTTCTGGCTCGAAGCCCCGGACGGCGAAACGGTACCTGGGCCGCGCCTCCGGTGATCGGCGGATGGCCCCAAGGGGTCAGCAGATCCGGGGGAGGGGGTCGCCTACCAGGAGGTCGGCTATTCGGGTGCCGCCGAAGGCCGTCTTCAGCAGGACGGTGCCGGGTGGGTCCTCCTTGACGCGGCCGATGACGGCGGCTTCCGCGCCCAACGGGTGATCCCGGAGGGCCGACAGGGCCGCTTCTTCCGCCTCGGGTGCGACCACTATGACCGCCCGGCCCTCGCAGGCCACGTACATCGGGTCTATGCCGAGGAGTTCGCAGGCTCCCCGGACGGCGGGGCGGACGGGGATGGCGTCCTCGTCCACGACCATGGCCAAGCCCGCGTCGGTGGCCAGTTCGTTGAGGACGGTCGCCACGCCGCCCCGCGTCGCGTCCCGCATCCGGCGGACCATCCCGGGGCAGCGGGACTCCAGGTCGGCGAGCAGGCAGTTCAGGGGCGCGGTGTCCGACAGGAGGTCGGCCTCGATGTCGAGTTCGCCGCGCGCCAGCATGATGGTGACGCCGTGTTCGCCGATCGGCCCGGTGACCAGGACCGCGTCACCTGGACGGATCTCGCCTGAGGGCGGGGAGTGCACGACCCCCACGCCGGCCGTGTTGATGT
Organism: Actinomadura formosensis NBRC 14204; assembly: GCF_001552155.1. Classification (GTDB taxonomy): domain Bacteria; phylum Actinomycetota; class Actinomycetes; order Streptosporangiales; family Streptosporangiaceae; genus Spirillospora; species Spirillospora formosensis. The sequence continues at coordinate 5,317 of NZ_BCQQ01000042.1, forward strand.
AGCAGCCGTCGGCCTTGCCCCGCTGGACGACCTTGGTGTCGCCGGTCACGATGTCCACCCCGGCGGCCTCGGCGGCCCGGTGCATGGAAGCGGTGATACGGCGCAGGTCGGCGACCGGGAAGCCCTCTTCGAGGATGAAGCCGGCCGACAGGTGCAGGGGTCTCGCGCCGGAGACCGCCAGGTCGTTGACCGTGCCGTTGACGGCGAGGTCGCCGATGTCCCCGCCGGGGAAGAACAGCGGGGACACCACGTAGGAGTCGGTGGTGAAGGCGAGTTCGGCGCCGTTCACCGCGAAGCGGGCCGAGTCGTCCAGGCGGTCCAGGAGCGGATTGGCGAACGCCTCGCGGAAGACCGCCTCGATCAGCGTGTGGGTGGCCTTGCCGCCGGAGCCGTGCGCGAGGGTGATGGTGTCCTCGCGGAGGCGGGCCCTGCTGCCGCGGGCGCGGGCGATGCGTTCGAGGACCTGTTCCTCCCGGATCGTCATCGGGTGGCCTCCTTGACGCGCTCCCGGGTGAAGCGCCCGAAGTTGTAGTAGGCCGCGCAGGCGCCTTCGGACGACACCATGCAGGTGCCGATCGGCGTCTCCGGGGTGCAGGCCGTCCCGAAGACCTTGCACTCCCACGGTTTCAGGACGCCCTTCAGCACCTCGCCGCACTGGCACGCCTTCGGGTCGGCGACCCGTCCCCCCGGGATGTCGAAGATGCGCTCGGCGTCGAAGTCGGCGTACTCGTCCCGGAGGCGCAGCGCGGAGTGCGAGATGAACCCGAGGCCGCGCCACTCGAAGTAGGGGCGCAGTTCCATCGTCTTGGCGATGGCCTCCAGTGCCTTGGTGTTCCCCTCCCACGGGACGACCCGGCCGTACTGGTTCTCGACCTCGGAGCGTCCCGAGGCGAGCTGGGTCAGCAGCATGTGGACGGCCTGCAGCAGGTCGAGCGGCTCGAACCCCGCCACGACGAGCGGCTTGCCGTAGTCGCCGGTGATGAACGAGTACGGACGGCAGCCGATGACCGTCGAGACGTGGCCGGGGCCGAGGAAGCCGTCCAGCCGCAGGTCGGGCGAGTCCAGGATCGCCTTGATCGCCGGGAGGATCGTCACGTGGTTGCAGAAGACCGAGAAGTTGGTGATCCCGGCGGCCCGCGCGCGCAGCACGGTCATCGCGGTGGACGGCGCGGTCGTCTCGAACCCGATCCCCATGAACACGACCCGGCGGGACGGGTTCCGCTCGGCGATCTTCAGGGCGTCCAGCGGCGAGTACACCATCCGGATGTCGGCGCCGGCGGCCTTCGCGTCGAAGAACGAGCCCCTGCCGCCCGGCACCCGCATCATGTCGCCGAACGACGTCAGGATCACCTCCGGCTGGGACGCGATGTGGATCGCGTCGTCCACCCGCCCCATCGGGATCACGCACACCGGGCAGCCGGGGCCGTGCACCAGCGAGATGCTCTCCGGGAGATAGTCCTCAAGCCCGTGCTTGTAGATGGTGTGGGTGTGGCCTCCGCAGACCTCCATGAACTTGTAGTGCCGGCCGGGTTCGCACAGCGACGCGATCGAGGCCGCGAGGGCCCGCGCCTTCTCCGAATCCCGGTACTCGTCGACGAAGCGCATCAGTCGATCCTCGATTCCCGCAGTGCGTCGATCTCGTCGTCGTAGGCGTCGCCGATGCCCTGCAGCATCGTCAGCGTGGCCTGCGCCTCGGCCTCGTCGATCTTGGACATGGCGAAGCCGACATGGATGAGGACCCAGTCGCCGGGGGCGAGCCGCTCCCCGTCCAGCAGGCCGATGTTGACGGCCCGCCGGACGCCGGTGACGTCGACCTTCGCCAGCGGGCGGTCCGGCATGATCTCCACGATCTCGCCCGGTATCGCCAGGCACATCAGAGAGCCTCCTGGGTCAGTTCCCACAGGGCGTGGTAGATCGTCGTCTGCGCCTCCTGGATGCGGTGGACCGACGACGACGGCACGACGAACAGGTGGTGCGGGCCGGGTGTCTCCGCCATCTGCCCGCCGGTGTAGCCGGCGAGCCCGACCGTCACCATCCCGCGCCGCGCCGCCTCCCGCAGCGCGGCGATCAGGTTGTCGGAGTTGCCGCTGGTGGACAGGGCGAGCGCGATGTCGCCCGGACGCCCGAACGCGGCGAGCTGGCGGGCGAACACGACCTCGAAGCCGACGTCGTTGGACAGCGCGGTGACCACCGCGGCGTCGTTCGTCAGTGCCAGCGCGGGCAGCGGTCGCGCGGAGCCGCCCGGGTTGAGGAAGAGGGCGGCGGCGTCCTGCGCGTCCGTCGAGCTGCCGCCGTTGCCGAACGTGAAGAGCCGGCCGCCGGAGCGGAACGCGTCCGCCATCCGCGCGGCGCAGGCGGTGAGGTCCGCGCCGTGTTCCTCCAGGACGGTCTCACGCAGCCGGACGATGTCGCCGACCTTGTCCTTCGTCGAGCGCCGGACGTCCTCCATGAGGGTGTCCAGGTCCGCGCCGCCCGCATGCAGGAACGGGTAGAGCATGTCGGTCACGTCACGACCCCGATCGCCTCCTTGGCGTGGACGAGCACGGTGTCGCCGGGGGCGGCGTCCACCAGTGCCACGCTGACCCGCTCGATCCGCCCGCCCCCGACGTCGGCGTCGGCGAGGCCGCCGTCGAGCAGCCGCACGACGACGGCGGGGACGGCCTCGTCCGAGCAGGTCACGCAGTGGTCGCCCGTGCATCCGGTCACGCCACCACCTCCCGGTTCAGCACTTCCGGCTGCTCCAGGAACACGTGGACCAGTTCCCAGAGCATGTGGTACGCCGTGACGTGCACTTCCTTGACGACGCGCGGGTCCGCGGAGCGGACGGCGACCAGGTGGCCGGCCGCCCCGGCGAGCGCGCCGCCGTCGCCGCCGGTGAGCGCGACCGTGAGCATCCCGAGACCGCGGGCCGTCTCCAGGCCGCGCAGGACGTTGCCGCAGCGGCCGTCCGGCGAGATGCCGAACGCCATGTCGTCGGGGCCGCCGAGGCAGCGGATCTGGTGCGCGAAGACGTCCTCGAATCCGGGACCGGCGCAGATCCCGGTGAGGGTCGCGATGTCGGCGGTGAGCGACAGCGCGGGCAGCGCCCGCTTCCCCACGATCGCCGGGTGGACGAACTCGACCGCGACGTGCTGGGCGTCGGTGGCCGCGGCGCCGTTGCCGAACGTGAACAGCCGTCCGCCGCGGTGGAAGCGCACCGCCATCGCGTGGCACGCGGCGGCGATCACGTCGGCGTCGTCGGCGAGCGCGGCGCCCGGTTCGGCGCGCCGCCGGAAGACCTCGGTCACCGTGCTGGTCATCGGCCACCGCCGAGGCGCGGCGGGACGTCGCCGCCGCGCCCGTTCGGGTGGCCGGCAGGGTGCCGGCCGGCCGTCGTCATGCCCGGCGTCCGATCACCTGTCGGCGGCACCATCACATGGACTCGGACTTGAGGTACCGGCGCATCGCCGGCGTCTCCTTGACGAGCACGATGATCAGGCCGATCACGCACATCGCGGCCATCAGCCGGATCATGCCCGGACCGATGCGGATTCCCTTCTTCATGCCACAACCCCCTTTTGTGTGGTGTTAAGCGAGTTCCTTCTCCAGCAGCCGCTCGATCAGCCGGACGGCCTCGTCGACCGCCGCGCCGACCGGGGCGCTGAGCTCCATTTCCCACGTGGTGTCCGAGGTCCGCGCCGACGGCTCGCACGCGACGAGCAGGACACGCGGCGGGACCGGGCCGCTGTCGCGGGCCAGCCGCAGCACCTGCGCGGGGTCCAGACCGTGCGCGTCCACGGTGCCGCCGAAGCCGCCCGCGTCCGGCTCGATGAGCGAGACGGTGCCGGGCGTGTGGCCGCGGGCCGACGCGTCGACGAGGATCACTGTCCGGTATCCGTCGCCGAGCGCGTACATCAGGTCGATGCCGCGGATGCCGAAGTCGGTGACGTCCACGCCGTCCGGCACCTGCCGCTCCCCCAGCCGCCGGACGACCTCCACCCCGAACCCGTCGTCGCCGTGGAACACGTTGCCGATGCCCGCGACGAGCACTTTGCGGGCCGGTGCGCCTCCCGGCAGCGGCTCGACCTCGTCCGGGCGGACGAAGAACCGGTGGCCGAGCTGGTTGTGGGCGCCGAGCCCCCGGCCGGGGTCGTCGTCGACCGCGACGACCAGGTGCACGCCGCCCTCCATGTCCTCCTCGACCCGCTCGATGGTGGCGGTGCGCCCGAGGAGGGCGAGGTCGAAGATGTCCGCGCCGCCGCGCGGCCGCAGCCGGACCCGGCCGCCCGGCGCCGCCTCCCACCCGCCGATCATCGCCTTGCCGCTCACCACACGTCCCTCCGCGGGTCGCGCATGGTGCCGTGCAGCGCGAGCAGCTCATCGGACGACAGGGCGCCGCACCGCTCCAGGATCTGCCGCGCCTTCGGGTCGGTCGCCGCCATCTCCCGCCGCTCGTCGTCGGTGAGGCCGAGCACGCTGAGGATCAGCAGCCGGTCGATCTCCGTTCCGTCGAACAGGTCGCCGGGGCTCTCCGGCGAGACCTGCGGCCAGTCGTAGAGGACGATCGGCGCCGCGAGCACGGTCTCGTGATCGCCCGGTTCCCCCGCGAGGACCGGCCAGAGCCCGTCGCTCCCGCATCCGGCCGCCGCCTCCGCCAGCCGCTCCGGCGGATCGGCGGACGAGACGAACGCCCCGCCGCCGGTCCGCGCCACGATGTGCGCGCACAGCATCCCGGCCCGGACGGCGTCCTCGCGCTCCTCGGCCTTCCCGCTGTTGACGACCTCGGCCCGGACCCGCACGGCCCCGTCCCCGGCGGGCACGGCCGAGACCTCGATCCGTCCGGCCACCCGCCCCCAGGAGCGGACGAACCGCGCCGTCTCACCGAACTGCTCGACTTCGATGCCGGGCGGGACGGAGACGGGGATGCGGACCGGGTTACGCAGCAGGCGCCCCAGGGAGATACGGCCGCTGAGGATCTCGCGTTCGCGGGCCTCTTGCCAGGTCGTGTACGTTTCCTCGCCCGCGTGGAGTTCGTCCATGGGCGTGTCGCCGTCCATGACCTGGCGGTGCACCGCGTGCAGGAAGCGAAGCGTGACCTCGATGTCGGCGTCACCCGCCGTCTCCAGGAGGAACTCGGCGTGGACCGTCCAGTGGTCGCTGTTCCGCTCCGCGTAGGGGCGCGGGTAGACGCCGCCGATCGTCCAGCGCCGCCGGTTCTTCAGCGACGACCGGCGGTAGGGCCACAGCAGGTAGCCCTCGTAGAGGACCGCGTCCGCGATCGCCCTCACGCGGTCCACTCTTCCTCCTCGCGGTGCGTCTCGGCCCGGCGCAGCAGTTCGTCGACGGTGTCGTCGAACGAGGAGTGGGCGCGGCGGGCGTGGTACGCGGACAGCCGGCCGAAGCAGGCGTCGTCCAGGCGGAGCCAGCGGGCCGCGCCGTAGTAGCGCTCCATCAGGTCCCGCCACGCCTGGACGGGCAGGGCGCCGGTCGCCTCGTGGTGCCACGGGATCTGCCCGGTGCGCAGCGCGCCGTCCTCGCCCGGGTAGAACACCGTGCCGTTGAAGACGAGGTCGAGCGGGACGTCGCCGCCGCCGAGCGCGTGCAGGTAGCGGTCGGCCGCGACCTGCATGTCATGTCCGCACGGCAGGGAGAGGACGGTCTCCGTCCCGCCGCGGAACGTCGGCACGGTGGCGCCGACGCGCGCCCACATCAGCCCGCGCAGCGACCTGTCCCACATGTCCGGTGTGCCGAACACGCCGGTGAGCCGGTCGCGCTCGGCGTCGTCGTAGTCCCGGCGCGCCGCCGCGATCGTCACGGTCGTGGTGAGCAGGACGCACTGGACGGGCCCGCCGTCCAGCCGGCGCAGCCCGATCCGCAGGTTCAGCGTCGGTGTCGCCGCGAACGTCTCGGCCTCGATCCCGAGCAGGTCGAGGCCGAGTTCCGGTGTACCGCTCATGCCGGTGACAGGTTCGGCATCGAGTCGAGGATCGGCTCGCGGTGCGACGGGTTGATCCCGGTGGAGCGGCGCTGGGTCGACCTGCCGTCCGGGAGGTGGCCCGGCTGCTTCTCGTAGTTGCCGGTGCCGTTGCCCTCGGGGACGCCGCGGGTGTGCGACGGCTTGTCGGGTGACACATCCGGTTTGCCGACTTTGATCATTTCTCCCCCTCATCTCCTCGAAGCCCGCATGTCCGCGAAGAACGTGCCGATGTGCTCCCAGACGGCGTCGCCGCCGGCGAAGCCGGTCCAGTGCTCGCGCAGCAGGGCGGTGAGCCGGTAGCAGTCGTCGACCGGGAGGATCCAGTGCTCGGCCGCGCCCCGCGCCCGGTGGACGACCAGCGCCTCCACGTCGGGACGCAGTTCCGCCAGCACGGGGTTGGCCTCGGTCAGGCGCCGCCAGCTGTCGGCGTGCACGGACGCGCGCAACGCGCCGGCCGGGCTCGGGTAGCGGGCGGTCACCTCGCCCGAGCCGGACACGGAGAAGAACGCCAGGTCCACCGGGACTCCGAGGCCGGCCCACAGCGAGCCGTCCAGCCGGAAACCGAGCAGTTCGCGGCGTTCGTCCGGGACGAGCCGGTAGTGCCGCCCGCCCGCCGCGTTGCCGTCGAACAGGACGGTGCACGCCCCGCACGTGCACATCAGATCGCCCTCCTCCAGGTCGAGCAGGTGCCGGTGGACGTCGCGCAGAGGCTCCGCGCACAGGTCGCACCGGCCGGCCGGCCCGGCCGGCGGTGGCGGCCGCCGGCGGGCCAGCGCCGCCAGCCGCGGGGTGGACAGCGCGGACGTCATGCCCGGCCCCGCACCTGGTCGAGTGTGATCAGCACCGGCTCCGGCGCGGGCGCGCCGGCCTCCACCCGGTCGAGTTCCGGCGCCGCCGCCCTGACCGCCTGTTCCACCGCCTCCAGCACCGGACGGGGCGGGCCGGCGCGGCCCTCGGTCGCGACCGTCAGCCGCGCCGTCCCGCCCGAGACACCGGCGAACTCCACGGACGTGCGGTGCTTGCCGAGGAATCCGTCCAGTGCGCCGAGCGCCCGCCGCACCCGCGCCTCCGCCGTCTCCGGATGCAGGCCGTGCAGGAGCAGCAGATGCCGGATCAGCTCGTCCCCGGTCAGCGCGGAGGTGATCCCCGCGTCCGCGGCGAGCCGCACGACCCGGCCGAGGGCCTCCCCGTACAGCTCCACCAGCGCCTGGACGGCCAGGGCCCCCGCCGGGTCCAGCCGCCCGAGCAGCCTCTCCAGGTCCTGGACGTGCTCGCGCACGCGCTCGTCGTCCCAGTCCATGTGCGCTGCGCTCATGCGCCCTGCTCGCCGAACATCGGCGAGTGCCGCCGCTCGATCGTGCGGCCGCCGCCGACGTACATGTGGACGCCGCACGGCAGGCACGGGTCGAAGCTGCGGACGGTCCGCATGATGTCGATGCCCTTGAAGTCGTCCGGCCCGTTCTCCTCGAAGAGGGGCATCTCCTGGACGGCGTCCTCGTACGGGCCGGGCGTGCCGTAGGAGTCGCGCGGGCTGGCGTTCCACGGCGTCGGCGGGTACGGATGGTAGTTGGCGATCTTGTGGTCGCGGATGACGAGATGGTGCGACAGGACGCCGCGGACCGCCTCGTGGAACCCGGCGCCGATCGCCTCCTCGGGGACCTCGAAGTCGGTGAACACCTTCGTCCGCCCGGCCCGCACCTCGTCGAGGGCCTTCTCGGCGAAGAACAGCGCCATCCCGGCCGCGTAGGCGATGAAGTACGCGCGGGCCCGGTCGCGCTCGATCGTGTTGGCGTACTGCGGCGGCCTCCACTCCAGGTTGACCTCCGGCATGCCGGGCGTCTTCGGCAGGTCGATCTGGACGCTGTGCCCGGTGGACCGGACGTACGGGGTGTCCACCTCACCGGCCAGCGCGGTCGCCCACAGCCGGGCGAGCGGCCCGCCGCCGGTGTCGAGCGCGAGATGCTCACCGGTTTCGGGGTGCAGCCACCGCGGGCTCATCACCCAGCTGTAGTTACCGCCGTCCAGGTCGCGCTTCTGCGGGTGCGGCAGCGTCGTCTGGTTCCACGGGTGCCGCTGGTCGACGGGGTTGCCGAGCGGGTCCTGCCGGACGAACGTCTCGTCGTTGACCCAGTCGTCGTAGTACGAGCTGCCCAGCAGGATGCGCATGCCGAGGTTGATGTCGACAAGGTCGGTCGTGAGCAGCCGGCCGTCCACAACGATGCCGGGCGTGACGAACGCGGCCCGCCCCCACTCGGACATGTGCCGGTAGTCGTAGTCGCAGACGTTCGGGTCCTGGAACGCGCTCCAGCAGCCGAGCAGCGTCCGGCGCCGTCCCACCTGGTCGTAGCCGGGCAGCGCCTCCAGGAAGAAGTCGAAGATGTCGTCGTTCATCGCGACGGCGCGCTTGACGAAGTCGAGGCAGCGGGTCAGCCGGACGAGGTAGTCGGTGAACACCTGCGGCGTCGCGACCGTCCCCACGCCCCCCGGGTACAGCGTGGACGGGTGGACGTGGCGTCCCTCCATCAGGCAGCACATCTCGCGGGTGATGCGGCTCATTTCGAGGGCCTGCTTGTAGACCGAGCCCTCGAACGGGTTGAACGCCGTCATGATGTCGGCGATCGTCTTGAAGCCGTGCAGCGAGCCGCGCGGCGCCTCGGTGGTCTTCGCCGTCGCCAGCAGGCCCGGGTTCGTCTCGGCGACCATCCGCTCGCAGAAGTCGACGAACACGAGGTTGTCCTGGAACAGCGTGTGGTCGAACATGTACTCGGCGGCTTCGCCGAGGTTGATGATCCACTCGGCGAGCGGCGGTGGTTTGATCCCGTACGCCATGTTCTGTGCGTAGATCGAGCAGGTCGCGTGGTTGTCCCCGCAGATGCCGCAGATGCGGCTGGTGATGAAGTGCGCGTCACGCGGGTCCTTGCCCTTCATGAACACGCTGTAGCCGCGGAAGATGGACGAGGTGCTCCGGCACTCCGCCACCTGCTTGTTCGCGAAGTCGATCTTTGTGTAGATGCCGAGGTTGCCGACGATCCGGGTGATCGGGTCGAACGCGACCTCGACGAGACCCCCCTTCGTGGGCTTCATGTCGCTTCTTGTCCGGGTGCCCTGCTTCATTCGCGCGGCCTTTCGGTAACGGGCTTCCAGATCAGGTGTGCGGCCAGCGGGGCTGGTAGCCGCTGGTCAGCCTGTCCCGGTTGTGGCGCCACTTCGGTTCCCTGTTGGCGCTCCTGTTGGTGATCGACCGCATCGTCCGGATGAACGGCCCATAGGACTTCAGCAGCGTGGAGGACATGCTCGAACCGGGCGGCTCGTCCATGAACGGCATGAACCTGTCCGGGAAGCCGGGCATCGTGCAGCCGATGCAGATACCGCCCACGTTGGGGCAGCCGCCGACACCGTCCATCCAGCCCCGCTTGGTGACGTTGCAGTTCACCACCGGGCCCCAGCAGCCGATCTTCACCTGGCACTTCGGCGAGTTGTAGTCGAACGCGAAATCGGCCTGCTCGTAGTAGGCGGCGCGGTCACAGCCCTCGTGGACGGTCTTGCCGAACAGCCACGTCGGGCGGAGCTTGTCGTCCAGCGGGATCACCGGCGCCTGCCCGGCCGCCTGGTGCAGCACCCACAGCAGCGTCTCCATGAAGTTGTCCGGCTGGACGGGGCAGCCGGGCACGTTCACGATCGGCAGGCCGCCGGCGGAGCGGAAGTCCCAGCCGAGGTAGTCGGCGAGGCCCATGCAGCCGGTCGGGTTGCCCGCCATCGCGTGGATGCCGCCGTAGGTCGCGCACGTGCCCGCCGCGACGACCGCCCAGGCCTTCGGCGCGAGCCGGTCGATCCACTCGTTCAACGTGACGGGCTCGCCGGTCTCGGGATCGTTGCCCAGGGACGTCCAGTAGCCGTCCCCGTTGATGTTCTCGTTCGGGATCGAGCCCTCGACGACGAAGATGAACGGGTCGAGTTCGCCGCGCGCCGCCTGCCGGAACGCCTCCACGAACTCGTCACCGTTCTCGTAGGCGAGCACCTTGTTGTGCAGGTGGACCTTCGGCAGCCCCGGTATCGCGCCGAGGACGACGTCCTCGATGCTCGGCAGCGAGGCCGCGGTCACCGAGACCGTGTCCCCGTCACAGCTCATTCCCTCCGACGTCCACAGAATGTGGATCTCGTCCGTCAGCGGCTCCGCCGTGGCGCTCACCATGCGATTCCCTCCCTCGGCCGGCAGAGATCATTACCAATTCGGCCTGCCCTGCGAGATGACCGCGAAACACCGCCGGAAAACCCGTCGGCCAAGTTCCCGTATTTGGTAAACACATCGTTTGAACAGGGAAGATCAGGGCACCGGAACAGCGCCGGGGCAACGGAAACGGGACGGAGGACGCGTGCACGAATTGGCCGTAACGGAGAGCGTCATAGCCGCGATTTCTACGCAATTGCCCGATTCGCGGGTGGCGGTCGTCCACCTGGAAATAGGGAGACTTTCCGGAGTCATGCCGGACGCGGTGCGATTCTGCTTCGCACTCGCCGGGGAGGGGACGTGCGTGGAGGGCGCCCGGCTCGACATCACCCAGCCCGAGGGGGTGGGCGACTGCGCGAACTGCGGGACCTCGTTCCCGGCGCGCGACCCGCTCGCCGTGTGCCCCTGCGGCAGCGCCGACGTGACGATCAGCGGCGGCGCCGACCTGATGATCAAGGCGGTGGAGGTCGCCGACGATGTGTGAGACCTGCGGCTGCGATGCCGGAACCGGTGCCGGGGGCACGGCGCGCCTGACGACGCTGCCGGCACCGGACCACGAGCACGGGCACGGGCACGGGCACGGGCATACCGTGACGCTGGACCAGAAGGTCCTGGCCCACAACGACGATCTGGCCGGACGGAACCGGGCCTGGCTCGGCGAGCGCGGCATCGTCGCGCTCAACGTGATGAGCTCGCCGGGCTCGGGCAAGACGACGCTGCTGGAGCGGACGGCCGCCGACCTGAGCGCGGGCAGCCCGATCTCGGTGATCGAGGGCGATCAGGAGACGCTGCTGGACGCGCGGCGCCTCAGCGCCGCCGGGGCCCGGACCGTCCAGGTCAACACGGGCACCGGCTGCCATCTCGACGCGACGATGGTGGCGCGGGCGCTGGCCGCGCTGGAGCCGCCGGACGGCTCGACGGTGTTCGTCGAGAACGTCGGCAACCTCGTCTGCCCGGCGCTGTTCGACCTCGGCGAGCGGGCCCGGGTGGTGCTGATGTCGGTCACCGAGGGCGCCGACAAGCCGCTGAAGTACCCGCACATGTTCCGCGGCGCGGACGTCCTGCTGCTCAACAAGATCGACCTGCTGCCGCACGTCGACTTCGACATGACCGCCTGCCGGGACGCGGCCCGCCGCCTGCGCCCCGGCCTGCGCGTCCTGCCGGTGTCGGCCACCCGCGGCGACGGCCTCGCCGCCTGGTACGACTGGCTGGCGGAGACCCGGCGTGCCCCCACTTGATCGGGGGTCGCGCGGGAGCCGGAGGATGCGCCCGCCGCGGCGGTCCTAGCGGATGGCCTCGACGAACCGCGCCGCCTCGTCGCGCCGCATCCCCGTCTCCGCGCAGACCAGCGCGATGGCCGACTCGTGGTCACCGGAGTACTTGAAGGCCCGGACCCGGTCCGACAGCACCGCGTGCCCGCCGGGGGGCGGCGCGTGGACGCGGCCCTCCCGGAGCGCGTGGACATAGTCCTTGGCGGCCTGCAGCCCGAGCTCCGTCTCCACGCGGACCATCTTGATCGCCGGTTTCACCTTGCCCTCAGCGATCATCGCGCGGGCGCGGGCCTGTACCTCCGGCGGCACCCGCCGGGCGAAGATCTCGCCCTTCATCCCGTCCACGTACTCCTTGGCCTCGGCGAGCCCCGCGCCCGTGACCTCCCGGACCAGCTTGATCGCCTGGATGTACCGCTGCTCGGCGACCAGCTCGGCCACACGGGCGTGCGCCTCGGGGAGCAGGTACTGGACGGACGAAGATTTCACCGGGTCACTCCTCTGTCCGGGGGGATGGACGCAACGATTCTCGCCGACCCGCCACGGGGGCGCATCTCTCAGCGCAGGGGGCGGCGGCCGAGGAGGGCGACGAGCCGGTCACCGGGCGCGGCGTCCGGTGCCGGTTCCACGGGATCGGCGAACAGCGGGCGGCGCGGCGGGCCGGGCATCACCAGCGGGCAGATCGCCAGCAGGTCGCTCGCCAGCAGCGGCGGGACGGGCCGCCCCTCCCCCGTGGCCTGCGAGATGTCCCAGCCGTGGACGGCGACCTCGATCGCGCCGGCCCCGAGCATCAGCTCACCCGGCAGCCGCCGGTCCCCGACCGTCACCGTCTTGAGAGCGGCGGACGCCCTCAGCAGGCGGACGGCCCGCACCCGCAGCGCCGACACGGGATCGTCCGGCGGCGGACCCGGTTGCGTCTCGACGCGTCCGGCGCGCAGGCCCTCGTGCAGCGCGGCCAGCGAGTCGCCGAGGTGCAGCAGGAGCATGGCGAGGTCCCATGACGCGCACGGCGTGCGGTGCGCGAGCGTGCGGGGCGTGACCGGCTGGACGGCCGTCAACGCGAAGCCGACCGCCCGGTCCAGCAGCCTGCCGCCGATCGCGGTCTGCGGCGCACGCGTCCGCTCGTCCATTCGGCCTCCCGCCGGGTGATGGGCCTTCGATGTGCGGACCGCCATCGCACCGGAAAGTCATCGGGCGGGGCCGGGCCCTTCGCGGCCGGGCGCGGGCTCACCGCGTGGGTGGGCCGGGCCGCTGGGACCTCACTCCCGCGTCACGTCGGCATACGAGTCGAACCGGGCGCGGACGATCGTGCCGTGGAGGTCCCGGTGGATGCTGACATGGTCGGCGAGCATGCGGACCAGCATCAGGCCCCGGCCGCGGATCGAGCTGGGCGCGACGGACCTGCTTCCCAGCATGAGGTCGGAGATGCGTCCGCCGTCGCTGACCTCGATGACGAGGCTGCCGTTCTCACGCCAGTAGGACAGGAGCCCGGCCCCGCCGCCGTGCTCGATGGAGTTGGCGGTCAGCTCGCTGACGACGAGTTCGACGTCCTGGACGCGGTCCTCGCCCATCCCGGCCGCGGTGGCGTACTGGACGATCAGCGCCCTGGCCACCTTCAGCGTGCCGATGTCGAAGGGCAGCCGGCGCATCTCGATGAACGGCTCGCGGGCATGCTTGTCGTCGGCCCGCTCCCCGTTGCCGGCCATTCCCCGTCCCTTCGGTCCCCAACGTGTCACCCGGGGGCTTTCCCTGGACACGGCGGATTAGACGATACGGGCTACGGATCGCGCGTGAACCCGAGCCTGTAGCCGACTCCGAGCACGGTCTCGATGACGGCGTGCCCGGCCGGGCCGAGCTTTTGGCGCAGGTTCTTCACGTGCGAGTCGATCGTCCGCTCGTAGCCGGCGAACTCGTAGCCGCGGACTCGGTTGACCAGCTCGTACCGGGAGTAGACGCGGCCGGGCACGGCGGCGAGCGTGGTGAGGATCCCCCACTCGGTCGGGGTGAGGTCGAGCGGCACGCCGTCCAGGACGGCCTCGTGCCGCGTCTCGTCCACCCGCAGCCGCCCGCCGCCGTAGCGGGCGGCGCCCGCCGGGCGGTCCGCGCCGCCCTCCATCCGGTTCAGGACGGCCTGGACGCGCAGGACCACCTCGGTCGGGCTGAACGGCTTGGTCACGTAGTCGTCGGCGCCCGACTCCAGCCCGCGGATGCGGTCCTCGACCGCGCTGCGGGCGGTGAGCACCACCACCGGGATCCCGCCGTCGGCACGGGCGGCGCGCAGCACCTCCATGCCGTCGACGTCGGGCAGCCCGAGGTCGAGGACCACCAGCCGGACGGCGTGCTCGGAGATGAGCCGGATCGCCTCCGCCCCTGACCCGGTCGTGACCACGACGTGGCCCGCGCGTTCCAGATAGCGGCGGAGCAGATCACGGATCTCCTTCTCGTCCTCGACGACCAGCACGCCTTCGGCCATGCCCCATCCCTACGACCGCTGTTCGGCGCTTTCCAGGGGCGAACGTCCCGAGGCGTCTTGAGCGCGCTCCGCGGCCAGGGCCCGCGAGCGCACCCGGTACGCCAGGAGCGCCGCGCCCGCCAGCAGGAGCACGCCGAGGCCGGCCCAGCCGCCGGGCGTGCCGAACAGGGCGTGCCGGACTCCGGCCGGTGCCTGCGCGGTCAGCACGAACGCGGCCATGACCAGGACGAACCAGCCGAACGCGTCGCGGAGCCGCTGCGGGTCGATCCGTCCGGCGAGCCGGGAACCGGCGAACCCGCCCACCACCGCCACGGCGGTGACGGCCAGGGTGAGCGGCCAGTCCAGGGAGACGCTGTACAGGTAGCCCGCGAGGCCGGCGACCGACTTCATCGCGATGACCACCAGGGACGTGCCGACGGCGACGGGCATCGACAGGCCGCCGAGCAGCACCAGGGCCGGGACGACGAGGAACCCGCCGCCGGCGCCGACCAGCCCGGTCACCAGCCCGACCGTGACGCCCTCGGCGAGGATCCGCAGGATGGGACGCTCTCCCGACGTGTGGCCGGCGCCCTCGGCCGGGGCGGGCCGGCGGCGCAGCATCGCCAGCGCGGTCACCACCATCATCACGGCGAACGCGACCAGCAGGACCCCGCCGGGGATGTAGGCGCCGAGCCGTCCGCCGAGGTAGGCGCCGACCATCCCGGCGGCGCCGAACAGCAGGGCGGTGCGCCAGCGGACCCGGCCGGCACGGGCGTGCGGCAGGACGCCGGCCAGCGCTGTCGCGGCCACCACGAACAGGGACATGGCGATGGCCTGCTTGGGCTCCACTCCCGCCAGGTAGACGAGCAGCGGGACGGTGAGGATCGAGCCTCCGCCGCCGAGCAGCCCCAGTGAGATCCCGACGGCCAGCGCGCCGGCCAGGGTGAGCGCGAGCGTCATTCCTTCTCCCTCTTTATGCCTGATATACCCCATGGGGTATCTGCCCGTCACGGTACCGGCAGCGGAGGAGGTTTGACAAATACCCCTAGGGGTACATGGCGGCGCGCGGCAGGCGGACCGTGAAGACCGTGCCGCCGCCCTCTCCCGGCGCGACGGCCACCGTGCCGCCGTGCGCGCTGACCAGCTCACGGACGACGGCCAGGCCGATGCCCGAGCCGGCCACCCCGCGCCCGGACGTGCCGCGCCACAGCCGCTCGAAGACGTGCGAGCGCTCGGCGTCCGGAATCCCCGGCCCGGTGTCGGCCACCTCGATCACGGCGTCGGCGCCCTCGCCCCGGACGCGCACCGTCACCGTGTCGCCCGGACGGCAGTAGCGGACGGCGTTGGACAGCAGGTTGCCCAGCGCCTGGTGAATCCGGTCGGCGTCGGCGCGGATCACCACCCCGTCCGCCAGGTCGGCCCGGACGGTGATCCCGGCGGCGTCGAGCGGGGCGGCGTGCGCCGCGATCGCCTCGCGCGCCACGGCGCCGGCATCGACATCGGCCAGGTGCAGCGACAGGGCGGCCGACTCGGCCGCCGACAGCTCGGCGAGGTCACCGACGATCCGGCCGAGCCGGAGGGCCTGATCGTGCAGGGCGGCCAGGCGGGCGGGGTCCGGTTCGGCGAGCCCGTCCCGGAGTTCCTCAAGGCCCGCCTGGAGCCCCGTCAGCGGGGTGCGCAGCTCATGCGCGACGTCGGCGGCGAGCCGCCGGCGGCCGAGTTCGGCGCGGTTCAGCTCGTCGGCCATCCGGTCGAACGCGGTGGCCAGCTCGCCCAGCTCCCCGGGTCCGCTCACCCGGGCGCGCGCCGACCGGTCCCCCGCCGCCAGCGCCCGCGCGGCGGCGGCGAGGCGCACCAGCGGCCGGGTGATGCGGCGGGACACATACCAGCTCACCGCCGCCGCCACGGCCACCGCACCGGCGGCGGACGGCAGGATCCAGGACCAGGCGACGTTCCGCCCGGACGTGGCCGCCGGGGAGCCGAACGCCAGCCGCACCGCGCCGACCGCCGTCCCACCGGCCGTGACCGTCCTGGTCACCGTGCCCGCGGCTGCCACGGGACCATGACCGCCCGGACGCCCCGGGCCCGTGCCCGCGGGGGACGCGACGATCCGCCCCCGCGCGTCCAGGACGAACAGCCTCGCCCCCGCGGCCGTGGCGAGCACCCGCGCCTGCCGCAGGTCGGCGCCCGCCCAGCCGCCCGCCGCCGTGTAGGCGTCGCCCGCCTCGGCGGCGACCCGCGCGGCCGTCCGGTCACGCTCGGACTGGCGCGCCGCGACCAGGCCCCGGTCGGAGCCGATCAGCGCCGCCGCCGTCAGCACCGCGGTCGAGGCCAGCGCCACCAGCAGGAACGCGGCGAACAACTGCGGCCCCAACGCCGCCGCGCCGCTCTGTCTCCCGCGTGCCATATGTCCTGGATACATCGCGGCGTCCCGCGCCGGACAGGGACCAACGGCCGGGTCTCCGGATCTCCACACGGACTCCACACGGCCCACATCCCGCCTGCAGGGCGGCGCCGCACCGTGAGGGTGTCGGCGGAGGAGACGCGGAGAGACAAGGAGAACGATCATGAAGCGCATCGGCAAGACGGCCATCGCCCTCACCGCGGGCGGCGCGCTGGCACTCGGCGGGATCGCCGTGGCCGCCCCCGTCCTGGCCGGCGCCGGACCCGCCGGACCCGGCGGACCCGGCCAGCGGCCGGCGGCGACCCAGACCGTCCAGCCCGGCGGCCCCGGGGCCGGACCGGGAGCCGGACACAGGATGGGGCCTGGGATGGGGCCTGGGATGGGGCCTGGGATGGGGCACGGCTTCGAGCACAAGCGGGGCGACGGCACCTGCCCGAACCTCACCGCTCCCAGCGGCACGCTGACCGCCGAGCAGAAGACCGCCCTGGCCAAGACCGCCGAGGAGGAGAAGCTCTCACACGACCTGTACACGGCCTTCGCGGCCCGCTATGACGCGCGCGTCTTCGACCGGATCGCCAAGGCCGAGACCAACCACCAGAACGCGGTCCGCACGCTGCTCGACCGGTACGGGGTGCCCGACCCCACGGCGGGCAAGGCCGCCGGACAGTTCGCCTCGGCGGACCTCAAGGCCGACTACGACCGGCTGCTCGCGCAGGGATCGGCGAGCGAGCAGGCCGCGCTCAAGGTCGGCGCGGACCTTGAGAAGGCCCAGATCACCGAGCTGAAGAAGGCCGCCGACGAGGCCAAGGCGGCGGACGTCAAGCAGGTCTACGACCGGCTGGCCACCACGTCGCAGCGGCACCTGTCGGCCTTCCAGACGGGGGCGAACTGAGCACCGTCCCTCGCCGCCCGGTCAGCGTGCCGGGCGGCGCGGCCCCGTTCCCCGCAGGTGTCAGCGTTCCCCGCGGGTGTCAGCGGGGCGGGATGACGGCGATCGGGCAGCGCGCGTGGTGGATGACACCGTGGCTGACCGAGCCGAGCTGGGGCGCGTTCCAGTGCCGGTCGTGGGCGCCGACCACGAGCAGGCGCGCGTTGCGCGACGCGTTGGACAGCGCGGTCACCGGGTGCTCCAGGACGACCTCGTCCACCACGTCCACCCGCGGGTACTTGGCGCGCAGCGGCTTGTACGCCTCGACGAGCCGGGTGCGCAGGTCCTGCTCGATCTGCTCGGCGTCGACGGCGTAACCGGCCTCGATGAGCGTCCCGACGGTCTGCCAGGCGTGCACGATCCGCAGCCGGGCGTCGCGCACCGCGGCGGCCTCGAAGGCGTAGTCCAGGACGGCTCCGGCATCGTGCAGAAGATCGATGCCCACCACGATCTCGCCGCGGTCGGTGACGTCACCGCGCACGATCACGACGGGAATGGTGGAGCGCCCGGCCAGCCGCAGGCTCGTGGAACCCAGCAGCAGGCTGGCGAACCCGCCCCGCCCACGGCTGCCCAGCACCAGTTCGAAAGCCTTGTCGGACTGGTCCAGCAGTGCCTGCGCGGTCTCATCGGCGACGAGGGTGGTCGTCGTCTCCAGGTTGGGCCACCGCTCCTTGACGCGCTCGCGGGCGGCGGTCAGCATCAGGCGGCCGGCGCGGGTCATCCGCTCGGCGGTCTCGGCCGGCAGGAACAGCGGCGCCTTGTAGGGCCAGCTCTCCACCGCGTGGACGATGTGCAGGGGGCGTTCGCGCAGGGCGGCTTCGGCGGCCGCCCACTCCAGGGCACGGTCCGACTCATTGGAGCCGTCGGTGCCGACGACGATCGGTTCGGACATCGCGTTCTCCTTATGACGGGCGGGTCCCCTATCCACGCTCTTTTCCAGGTCCGCGCCGGCCTAGGGGCGAAGGTCCCCATCCGGGCGGCCCTTATGCCCGGCCGAGATGAGCCCGTCGGCCCTGGAATCCGGAGGCCACTACCGCAAACGTGGAAAATCCGGATTCCTGTGCGTGACGAGGTGGGGATGGGCATGCGGGCTGTGATCACGCGACGTGGTCCCGAGGTGCTCCTCGCCCTGGCCGCCGGCGGGTTGGCGGCCGGTGCCGCCGTCCGCTGGGCCGGCCAGACGGGCGCCGGTGACCTCATCTGGCTGCTGGTGACGGTCCTCGCCCTCGTCCCGGCGCTCTGGTGGGTGGTGGACGGGCTGCTGCACCGCAGGTTCGGCAGCGACGTGATCGCGGTGCTCGCGCTGGCGGGCACGATCGCCGTCGACGAGCCGCTCGCCGGCGCCGTGATCGCGGTGATGCTCACCGGCGGGCGGCTGCTGGAGGAACGCGCGGGGCGGCGGGCTCGCCGCGACCTCAGCGCGCTGCTGTCGCTCGCGCCCCGCGTCGCGCACCGCCGCACGGACGGCGGCCTGGCCACGATCGATGTCGCCGAGGTGCGTCCGGGCGACCGGCTACTCGTCCGCCCGGGCGAGGTCGTGCCGGTGGACGGGCTGGTGGAGCGGGACACGGCCGTCCTGGACGAGTCCACGCTCACCGGCGAGCCACTGCCGGTGGAGCACCCGGCGGGCGACGCGGTGCGCAGCGGCGCCGTCAACTCCGGGCAGCCGTTCGAGCTGCGCGCGACCAACGACGCCGGGTCCAGCACGTACGCGGGGATCGTCCGGCTCGCCGAGGAGGCCGCCGCCGAGAGCGCGCCGTTCGTGCGGCTCGCCGACCGGTACTCGGCCCTGTTCATCCCGGTGACGCTGGTGCTGGCCGGGGCGGCGGGGCTCGCCGCCGCGGATCCGGTGCGGGCCGTGGCGGTGCTGGTCGTGGCCACGCCCTGCCCGCTGATCCTCGCCGCGCCGATCGCGTTCGTCTCCGGCCTGTCGCGCTGTGCGCGCCGGGGCGTGGTGGTGAAGGGCGGCGGCGCGCTGGAGCGGCTCGCCACGGCGCGGGTGCTGCTGTTCGACAAGACCGGCACCATCACCACCGGGCATCCGACGCTCGCCGAGGTCGTCACCGCCGACCCCGCGCCCGCGGACGATCCGCTGCTGCTGGCCGCCTCGCTCGACCAGGTGTCCCCGCACGTGCTGGCCTCGGCGATCGTCCGCGGCGCCCATGAGCGCGGGCTGCGGCTCACCGCGCCGTCCGGCGTCACCGAGCAGGCCGGCCAGGGCGTGCGCGGGGTCGTGAACGGCCGCCGGGTGAGCGTCGGCAAGGCGAGCTGGGCCGGGGACGCCGACCCCGCCTGGCTGGACCGCGTGCGCCGCCGGGCCGCCGCCCACGGCGCGATCACCGTGTTCGTCGGGGTGGACGGGCGGCTCGCGGCCGCCCTGCTGCTGCGCGACCGCGTCCGCCCGGACGCGCCGCGCACGTTCCGGCTGCTCCGCCGGGCCGGCATCGTCCGCACGGTGATGGTGACCGGCGACCGCGCGGACGTCGCCGGCCCGATCGGCGAACTGGTCGGCGCGGACGCCGTGCGCGCCGGGCTGACCCCGGCCGAGAAGGTCGAGGTCGCCCGCGCGGAGAGCGAGCGGGCGGCGACCGTGATGGTCGGCGACGGCGTCAACGACGCGCCCGCGCTGGCGGCGGCCGGGGTCGGCGTGGCGCTCGGCGCACGCGGCGCGACGGCCTCCTCCGAGGCGGCCGACGCGGTCATCACCGTGGACCGGCTGGAGCGGCTCGCCGAGACGCTCGCGATCGCGCGGCGCACCCGGTCCGTCGCCCGGCAGAGCGTGGTCGTGGGCATGGGGATGTCGCTGGCCGCGATGGTCGCCGCGGCGTTCGGCCTGCTGGCCCCGGCGGCGGGCGCGCTGCTCCAGGAGGGCATCGACATCGTCGCGATCCTCGTCGCGCTCCGCGCGCTCGGCCCCGGCCGCGACCGGACGCCGCGGCTGCACGGCGACGCGGCCGAACTCGTCCGGCAGTTGGACGAGGAGCACCGGGCACTGTGGCCGCGCATCGAGCGGCTGCCGACCCTGGCGGACACGATCGCCGTGTCCGGCGGCCGGGAACGGGACACGGCCCTGGACACGCTGTCCGGTTTCCTGGCCGATCTGGCCGAGCACGAACGCAAGGACGAGCGGCTGCTCTACCCGGCGGTCGCGCGGGCGCTCGGCGGCGCCGACCCCACCGGGGCGATGAGCCGCGGGCACACCGAGATCGCCGAGCTGACGCGGCGGCTCGGCGCGCTCATCGCGGAGCTGCGGGCGGTCCCGGCCGCGCCGGAGCCCGTGCGCGACCTGCGCAGGACCGTCCAGGAGCTGTACGCCGTCCTGCGGCTGCACTTCGCGCAGGAGGAGGAGAGCTACTTCGTCCTCGCCGACGTGCACGACACCACGAAACGCTGATTTACCGACGTTTGACGCGGAAGTGCGGGACCTTTGTCCGCTCGACGGGGAGATCACCTGGGGTGACGCTGAAATCCCCCACCAAAGGACGGTGATCCCGATGCGACGCCTCACCGCGTTCTCAACGGCGGTACTGCTTCCGGCGGCCCTGGTGGCCGCGCCGGCCGTACCCGCCCTGGCGACGTCCTCTCCCGCCGCGCCGACCCGCGCGGCGGCCACCGAGGACGTGCCCACCTACACCCCGGGCGTCGCCGGCTGGCCCAGCGGCAAGGGCTTCGACGTCGCCTACCGGGCCTCGACGACCAGCGTGCTGTACCGGCGGTTCGTCGACGGCGCCTGGTCCACCCCGCTCAACCTGACCGGACGCCTGATCGGCGGCGCGGCCGTCACCTTCGCCGGCGGCAACCCGCACGTGTACGGCCGCGGTGTCGACGGCCGGCTGTGGGAGCGCGTCCGCGTCAACGGCACCTGGCAGCCCTGGACCAAGGTGGACGACCTGCTCATCAGCACCTCGCCCGCGGCGGCCGGGCACCCCGACGGGCGCGTCGACGTGTTCGTCCGCGACACCGCCGACAAGCTGCAGACCAAGACCTACACCCCCGGAACCGGCTGGAGCGGCTGGACGGCGCTCGACATGACCGCCGACACCGCGCCCGCCGCCGCCGTCACCGGCACCGGCGCCGTCCGCGTCGTCGTCACCGGCCGCGACCACGCCGTCTGGACCCGGACCCGTACCGGCACCACCTGGTCGGACTGGACGTCCCTCGGCGAGAGCACCTACAGCGCCCCCGGCATCGCCGCCGACACCGCGACCGGGCGGGTCTGGGTGTACGTCCGCAACGCCGAGACCAACCGGCTGCGGGTGCGGGCCTACACCGGCTCGTGGGGCGGCTGGCAGATCATGGGCGGCCTGTACGTCGACGGCCCCGGCGCGGCCTTCGCCGGCGGCAAGAGCGTGTCCGTCGGACGCGGCCGCGACGGGGCGTTCTGGAGCCGCACCATCACCGGCACCACCTGGACGACCGACCAGCGCGCCTGGGTCCCCGGGCCGCCCCCCGCCGTGCCGTCCTCGCTGCTCGGCAAGAACGTCACCAAGATCCCCACCACGTCCAAGGTCGCCGCGCTGACCTTCGACGCCGCCTGGAACGCCGCAGGGGTCTCCTCGATCCGCGCCACCCTGCAGCGGGAGAACGTGCCCGCGACCTTCTTCCTGGTCGGCGACTTCGTCCGCACGTTCCCGGTCTACAGCAACCTGCTGGCCGGGTCGGGGTTCCGGATCGGCAACCACAGCAACACCCACCCCGACTTCACCAAGATCAGTGACACGACGGCGCGCACCCAGGTCACCACCGCCCGCACGGCGATCTTCAACGTCAACGGCGCCGAGACCAAGCCGCTGTTCCGCTTCCCCTACGGCGCCTACACGTCCTCGGACGTGACGCTGCTCAACGGCCTCGGCTACGCCCCGGTCGGCTGGACGGTCGACTCGCTCGGCTGGCAGGGCACCTCCGGCGGGCAGACCGCGGACAAGGTCATCGCCCGCGTGCTGGCCGCCAAGACGCCGGGGATGATCGTCCTCATGCACGTCGGCGCCAACCCCGACGACAGCACCACGCTGGACGCCGACGCGCTCCCCGCGATCATCAAGGGGCTCCGCGACGCCGGCTACTCCTTCACCACCCTCGACGCGCTCATCCGCTGACCGGTGAGCGTGCGGACCGCCGCCGGCGACCCCACCGGGCCGCCGGCCGCCAGGGAGCACAAGGCGGGACGGGAACGCGGTCATGTGTGGTTCGGCCGCGTCCTCGGCCTGCTGATCGTCGCCGCGATCTTCGGCAAGGTGCTGCCCCACCTGGTCGATCTGGAACGGGTCGCGGAGATCCTGCGGACGCGGGTGCGGGCGCCGGACCTCGTCCTGCTGTCGGCCTTCACGGCGCTGTCGGTGCTGCTGTCGGCCGTCGGCCTCAGCGCGGCGCTGCCGGGGCTGCGGCTCGCCCACGCGTCCGTCATCAACGTGGTGACGACCGCGCTCGCCTACGTGCTGCCGGGCGGGGGCGCCGCCGGTGCGGCACTGAACGTCACGATGTCACGGGACCTCGGGTTCCGGGCGGGCCCGATCGCACTGCAAGTGCTGGTGACGGGCGTCTGGAACCTCGTCGTCCGGCTGACGCTGCCGCTGCTCGCGCTCGGGCTGCTCGCCATGGCGTCGGACGTTCCCCCCGGGGTGCGCGGGGCCGGCGCCCTCGGGCTGGGGGTGGCCGCCGTCCTCGTCGCGCTGACCGCCGTCATGCTGTGCAGCGACCGCGCCGCGTCCGCCATCGTCGCCGGTTTCTCGCGCGCCGCCCGTCCCGCCGCGCGGCTGCTGCACCGCCGGATCGGTGACCACACCGATGCCGTGGGGCGGTTCCAGGGCGAGGCGCGCGAGCTGATCCGCGCCCGGTGGCCGGCGCTGACGCTGTCCGCCGTCGGCTACCACGTCTGCGTGTTCGCGGTGCTGTACGTGTCGCTGCAGGCGGCGGGCGTATCGCGGGTGGGGGTGCTGGAGGCGTTCACCGTCTACACGGTGGCGCGGCAGGTGACGGCCATCCCGCTCACGCCCGGCAGCGCGGGCGTGCTCGAACTCGCGCTGATCGGCGGGCTGGACCTCACCGGCGCGGACCTGCCCGCCGCCACGGCCGGCGTCCTGCTGTTCCGTTTCTTCACCTACCTGCTCTATCTCCCGGCGGGCGGGGCGGCGTGGGCGTGGTGGCGGTGGCGCCGCCCGGTGACCGCCGTCCGGCCGCACCCGGCCGTGTTCCACCACCCCATGGACGCCGCCCGGCTCGGGCTCGCACTGACCGCGCTGGCGGGGGCGGCCGCGCTGAGCCGCGGCGTGCCCGGCTGGGACGCCGACCTGTTCCAGCTGGTGAACGACCTGCCGGACGCCATCGAGCTGCCGATGTGGCTGCTGATGCAGGGCGGCTGGGTCGGCGCGGCCGGCGTCGCGGCGGTGGCCGCCGCCGCTTCGCGCAGGTTCCGTTTCGCCGTCACGCTGGCCATGGGCGGGACGCTCGCGTGGGTGCTCGCCAAGGTCGTCAAGGACGTGTCCGGACGGCCGCGTCCCGCCGCGCTGCTGGACGGTGTCGCGCTCCGGGCCGACGCGACGCCCTTCGGCACGGGCTTTGTCGCGGGGCACACGGCCGTCGCCGCGGCCCTGGTCACGGTGGCGAGCGCCTACCTGCCCCGCCCGTACCGGCGCGTCCTGTGGCCGGCGGTCGCCGCCGTCGGCGCGGCCAGGGTGTACGTGGGGGCGCACTTCCCGGTGGACGTGCTCGGCGGTGCCGCGCTGGGCTGGGGCGTGGGGGCGGCGGCCCTTCTCGTCATCGGGACGCCCGGCCACCGGCCCCGGCTCGCGGCGGTACGGGGGATGCTGACCCGCCACGGGCTAACGGTCACGGACGTGCGCGCGCTGCCGGGCGACCCGCGGCATGCGGTCCGCTACGCCGCGGACACGTCCGCGGGGCCGCTGCTCGTGCAGGTGATCGGCCGCGACCAGCGCGACGCGGACACGCTGCACCGGCTGGGCCGGCTGTGGCGGCGCGGACCGGGCGAACCGCCGTTCGCCACCGCCAAGCAGCTCGCCGAACACGAGGGCTACCTGCTGATGCGCGCCCGGCGGGCCGGGGCGCGCGTCCCGGCCGTCCGGTTCGTGACCGAGGTCGATCCGGGCGGCTGGGCCCTGGTGACCGACCACATCGAGGTGACCGGCCCCATGGAGACGCCTCCCCCGGTCGAAGAGCCGGAACCCCGCGCGGCGGTCAGACGGTGGCGGGGCCGGCGGTTCCCGGTGACCGGTTTCGTTCCGAAGGCGCCCGCCACGGCGCGGCATCCCGCGGACGTGATCCGCGTGGCCGCCGGGCTCACCCTCTGCCTCTCCCTCGCCGTCTTCGCCGCCGACGGATTCCTGCTGCGCCCCGAAGCCGACCTGTTCCGGCTCGTCAACGACCTGCCCGGCCTGCTGTTCTGGCCGGTCAACGTCGTGATGCAGGCGGGCGCGCTCGGTGCCGTCGCGGTGACCGCGGTGACCGCGCTCGCCTTCCGCCGCGTCCGGCTCGCCGTCGATCTGGCACTCGCCGGCACGGCGGCCTGGCTGCTCGCCAAGCCGATCAAGGACCTGGCCGATCGCGGCCGGCCCGGCGCGCTGCTGTCGGAGGTCATCCTGCGCGGCGCGCACGAGGGCGGGCTCGGGTTCGTCTCCGGTCACGCCGCCGTGGCCGCGGCCCTGGCCACCGTGGCCGCCGGGCACGTCCGGCGCCCGGTCCGGTGGGCGCTGTGGGCGGTCGCGGCCGGGGTGTGGCTCGGCCGCGTCTACGTCGGCGCCCACTTCCCGCTCGACGTCGTCGCCGGTGCCGCGCTCGGCTGGGCGGTCGGCGGCGCCGTCCACCTCGCACGCGGCACGCCGAACCACATCCCGGTGCCGGCGTCGATCGCCGCGGGCCTTGCCCGCTGCGGACTGGAACGGCCCAAGGTCGAGCCGCTGAAGGCCGACGCGCGCGGCTCGATCCCGTTCACCGCCGTCACGGCGGACGGGCGGGCCGTCTTCGTCAAGGCGCTCGGCCGCGACCAGCGCGACGCGGACCTGCTGTTCAAGACGGCCCGCTTCCTGCTCTACCGGGAGGTCGAGGATGAGGCGCCGATGGCGAGCCCCAAACGGCAGGTGGAGCACGAGGCGTACATGCTGATGCGCGCGGCGGACGCCGGGGCACGCGTCCCCGCCGTCATCGGGGTGGCGCCCGCCGGGGCCGGCACGTGGATCCTCGCGGAAGAGGCGGTCGGCACCGGCGGCCGTCCCCTCGGGGCACTGGACGACGCCGGTCTCCGCCTGCTGTGGGGCGAGGTCGCGAAGCTGCGCGAGGCCCGCATCGCGCACCGCGATCTGCGGCTGGCGAACGTCCTCGTCGGCTCCGACGGCCGGCCCGTCCTCGTCGACTTCGGGTTCGCCGAGGACGCCGCGAGCGACGAGCGGCTCGCCCAGGACGTGGCCGAGCTGCTCGTCTCCACGGCCCTCGTCGCCGGCCCGCACCGCGCCGTCCGGGCCGCCACGGACGTACTCGGGCCGGGCGCCATCGAGGCCGCCGTCCCCTACCTGCAACCCCTGGCGCTGGCGGGCTCCACCCGGACGAAGGTGCGCGAACACCCGCACATCCTGGCGGAACTCCGCACCTCGCTGGCCGGTCCGGGCGCGAGCCCGGCCGCGCCGCGGCCGCTGTCGCGGATTCCGTCCCGGCCCTGGTCCCTGCTGCTGCTCGTCCTCGCCGGGTACGTCACCTACCACGGCCTCATCGGGGTCACCGGCCTGCGCTCCCCGATGACCGTCCTCGCGAACGCCCACATACGGTGGCTCGTCCTGGCCGCCCTGCTCGTGGCGGCCTCCTACGCCGCGGGCGCGCTCGCCCTGCTGGGCGCCTCACCGCGCGGCCTCGCCTTCGGACGCACCTGTCTGCGCCAGGTCGCCGCGTCCTACACCGCACGTCAGCATCCGGCGGGCCGGGGCGGCGAAGCCGTCCTCGGCGGCTACCTCCGCGACCACGGGGCCGGGCCGCACGAGGCCGTCGAGACCGTCGCCCTCACCAGGCTGACCGGCGCGTTCGTCCACACGGTGGCGCTGGCGCTCGCCCTGGCCTCGGCCGTGCTGGACGGCCGGGAGTCGTTCGACTCGCCGCCATGGTCCGGGCCCCTGGTCGCGGCCGTCACGGTCGTCGTCGCCCTCGGCACGGTCCTGCTGTGGCGGCGCCGAAGGGAGATCGTCCTGCCGCTGGGCGCCGCGGCGGCCGGGCTGCCCCGGCTGGCGCGCCGCCCCCGGCACCTGATCGCGCTCCTCACCGGCAGTTCCGCGGTCACCACCTGCTCGGTGCTGGCGTTCCTGGCCGTGAGCCACGCGATGAACGTGCCACTGCCCGCCGCCACCCTGGCGGCGGTCCACCTGCTGCTCGTCCCGCTGCGCCTCCTCGGTCCCCTCCCGGGCGGCCTGGGCGTCGTCGAACCCGTCCTCGTCCTGGCCCTGGTCACCCTCGGGACGGGGCCGACCGAAGCCGTCCTGACCATGCTGGTCTACCGGGTCCTCAGCTTCTGGCTGCCGATCCTCCCCGGCGCCCTGGCCTTCCACGCCGGCCGGCGCCCGCCGGGACCTTCGTCCCTCCCTCCGGGGGCGAACGCCGCTGGGACGGGGGGCCGCGCCGGGGTTTGCTCGGAGTGAGACCTCACCCCGGGGGATGAACGATGCAACGGATGAACGCGCTGGACGCGGGGATGTACTTCGCGGAGAACGACACGCGGCCCCTCCAGATCGGGACCGTCACCGTGTTCGAGGGCCCGGCGCCGGAGTACCCGGATCTGGTGCGGGAGATCTTCGCCCGGCTGCGGCTCGCGCCGCGCTGCCGGCAGCGCGTCCGGACCGTCCCGTTCAACCTCGCGCACCCCGTCTGGGTGGACGACCGGAACTTCACCATGGAGGACCACGTCCGGTACACGGTCGTCCCGCCGCCGGGCGGCCCGGAGGAGCTGCACGCGCTGGCGAGCCGGCTGCTGGGCAGGCGGCTCGACCTCACCCGGTCACCGTGGGAGGTGTGGCTGGTCGAGGGGCTGCCGGACGGCCGCTGGGCGCTGTTCTCGAAGGTGCACCACTGCATGGTGGACGGGCTGGCCGGCATCGACCTGCTGACCGTGCTGCTGGACGTCGCCCCCGGCTGGACGCCGGCGGAGCCGCGGGTGTGGATGCCCGATCCGGAGCCGTCCATCGGCGCCGTCCTCCGCGACGGCGTGCTGGACGGGCTCAAGGACTTCCGGCGGCAGGCGACCCGGCTGTTCCTCCCGGCGCTGCGCGACTCGGTCGCCACCGCGAAGGCCGTGCCCGCCTGCGCGGCCCGGCTCATGGGCTCCGGCGCGCCGGAGCTGAACGGCCCGACCGTCCCGGCCCGCCGCTGGTCGCGGGCCTACGCCGGGATGGACGAGGTGGACCGCATCCGGCGCGCGTTCGGCGGGTCCGTCAACGACGTGGCGCTGGCCGCGGCGGCCTCCGGTTTCCGGGACCTGCTCGCCGCCCGCGGCACGCTCGCCCCGGACACGGTCGTGCGCGCCCTGGTGCCGGTCTCCGTCCGGTCGCCCGACGAGCGCGGGATCCTGACGAACCGGGTGTCGGCGCTGCTGTGCGACCTGCCGTGCGGGGAGGACGATCCGCTGCGCCGGCTGCGGATCGTCCGGGAACAGATGGACGGGCTGAAGAACAGCGGCCAGGTCGCCGGCGTCGACTCGTTCGTCAAGCTGGTCGGCGGCGTGCCCGGCCTGCTGGCCGTCGCCGCCCGCACCGCGCTGCGGATGCGCCAGCCGCTGATCCAGACGATCGTCACCAACGTCCCCGGCCCGTCGTTCCCGCTGTACGCGATGGGGCGGCGGATGCTGGAGATGGACCCCTACATCCCGATCGCCGCCGGCCTGCGCGTGTCGATCGGCGTCGTGTCCTACGACGGCGGCCTGTCGTTCGGCGTCACCGCCGACCGTGACGCCGTTCCCGACCTGGGGACGCTGTGCGCGGGCATCCGCGACGGCATCGACGAACTCCTCAAGGAGGTCCCCGCCGGAGAACCGGACTGATGGCGCCGGACTGATGTCGTCCCTGCTCATGCGGCCTGCGGAGCGGGGACGGCGCGCCGGCGGCGGTGCCGGCGGCGCAGTTCGTCGGTTCCCCAGACGATGACCGGGAACACCGCGATGATCGCCAGCACGTCCGGGGGCAGCGCGGCGGTGCCGAACAGGCCCTGCAACGGCGGCAGGTAGATCAGCGCGGCGGCGAACAGCAGCTCGAAGGCGATGCCGGCCAGCAGCAGCGGGTTGGTGGTCAGCCCGACCTCGCGGAGGGACGCGTGGTCGGTGCGGGCGGCCATCGCGGTGCCGACCTGGCAGGTCACCAGGCCCGCGAACGTCGCGGTCGTCGCGGTCAGATAGGCGTGGTGCAGCGCGGAGCCGGCCCCGGTGGCGTCGCCCGGCTGCCAGCCGGCCCGCCACAGGACGTAGAAGAACACCGACATGACCAGGGCGGCGGAGACCAGGCCGAGGTAGCCCCAGGCGCGGATCAGCATGTCGCGGGAGATGACGCCCTGCGAGGACGGGCGGGGCGGCCGGTCCATGATGCCCGGCTCGGCGGGTTCGCGGCCGAGCGCGAGCGCGGGCAGCGTCTCGGTGCCGAGGTCGATCGCGAGGATCTGCAGGACGGTCAGCGGCAGCGGGATCAGGCCGCCGCTGAGCGCGAACACCAGGAACGGGACGACCTCCGGGACGGCGTGGGCGAAGATGTACAGGATGAACTTGCGGACGTTGTCGTAGACGCGGCGCCCGGACTCGATCGCGGTGACGATCGTGGCGAAGTTGTCGTCGGTCAGCACCATCGTGGCCGCCTCGCGGGCCACGTCGGTGCCCGAACGTCCCATCGCGACGCCGATGTGCGCCTGGTGCAGGGCGGGCGCGTCGTTGGCGCCGTCCCCGGTCATCGCGACGACCTGCCCGTGGGCGCGCAGCGCGTCGGCGACCTTGAGCTTGGTCTCCGGCGACGACCGGGCGAAGACGATCTCGGCGTCGCCGGTCAGCAGCTCGTCCAGCTCGTGGTCGTGGATCCGCTCGGACTCGGCGACCACCCGCAACCGGGGGACTCCGATACCGACCTCCGCGGCGACGGCGGCGGCGGTCGCGCCGTTGTCGCCGGTCACGATGTGGACGCGCAGCCCCGCGCCGTGGCAGCGGTCGACGGCGCCGGCGACCTGCGGGCGCGGCGGGTCGTACAGCCCGACGAGGCCGAGGAGGCGGAGCCCGGTCTCGGCGTCGTCCCGGCGCTCCGGGACCCCGGCACCGGGCGGCAGGTCCCGGACGGCGACGGCGAGGACCCGCAGCCCCCGGCGCGCGAGCTCGCCGACGACGGCCATGACCGCGTCGCGGTCGGCGTCGGCGACGCGGGCCAGGACGGACTCGGGCGCGCCCTTGACGTAGACGGCGAGGTGGTCGTCGTGCTGGACGACGGTGGACATCAGCCGCAGCCGCGCGTCGAACCGGAAGACCGCGCGGCGCCGCTCGTCGCGGGCCGCCAGCCGCGCGGGAAGGCCGGGACCGCCGCCCTCGACCAGGGCGATCTCGGTCGGGTCGCCCTGCAGTTCGCCGGACTCGCCGTAGGACACGGTCGTGCACTCGGTCATCGCCTGCGCGAGCTCGGCCGGCACCGGCGCGTCGGTGCCGGCCCCGGTCCGCGGGGTCCAGTGCGTCTGGAGCCGCATCCGGTTCTGGGTCAGGGTGCCCGTCTTGTCGGTGCAGATGACGTTGGTGGATCCGAGCGTCTCGACCGCGCTGAGCCGCTTCACGACCGCGCCCTGCCGGGCCAGCACCCGCACGCCGACCGCCAGCGCCAGCGTGATCGTCGGCAGCAGCCCCTCCGGGACGTTCGCGACCAGCAGCCCGATCGCGAACATCAGCGCGTCCGTCAGCGGCAGCCCGACCAGCGCCCCGAGCAGCAGGAAGACCACGCCCATCCCGACCGCGACCGCCGCGATCAGCCAGGCCACCTTCCTGACCTGGGTCTCCAGCGGGCTCTCCCGGCGGGGCATGCGCTGGCTGAGCGCGGCGATGCGGCCGAGCTCGGTGTGCCCGCCGGTCGCGAACACGATCGCCTGCGCCGCGCCGCCGACGCAGGTCGTCCCGGAGAACACCAGGTTCGGTTCGCTCAGCAGCGGGGCGCCCGCCTCCGCCGGGGCCGCCGCCCGCTCCACCGGCGCCGACTCGCCGGTCAGCATCGACAGGTCGACCTCCAGCGCCCCGTCGGTCAGCCGGCCGTCGGCGGGGATCTTGTCGCCCTCCTCCAGCACGATGAGGTCGCCCGGGACGAGGGCGGAGGCGTCCACGGCCTGCCGGCGCCCGTCCCGGATGACCCGGGCCCGCTCGGGCAGGTACGCGGCCAGCGCCTCCACCGCGCGTTCGGCCTGGTGCTCCTGCAGCAGCGCGAACCCGGCGTTGATCAGGATCACCGCCAGGATCGCCCAGCCCAGCACGGCCATCCCGGCGATGAACGCCAGCGCGCCCGCGCCCCACAGCAGCAGCGCCAGCGGATGGGCGAGCTGTGCGGTCAGCAGCCGCGCCAGTGACCGTTTCTCGCGCCGCCGGACCTGGTTGGGCCCGTAGACCGCCAGCCGCCGGGCCGCCTCACGTCCCGACAGGCCCCGGTCGCCGGTGCCCAGTTCCTTGCGGAGCAGCGGCAGCGGTTCCCGCGGGTCGGCGCCCGCCTCGGCGGTGACGGTCGCGGTGCTCGCGTGATGTCGCCTGGCCGGCATCGGTCAGCGGAGGCGGCGCAGATAGGGGTCCCACGCGCGGCGGGGCGCGAGGCGGACCCGGGCGTCGACGGCCATGACCCCGTCGGGGCGGACGATCGTGGGGTTGAGGTCGAGTTCGGTGATCCCCGGATGGTCGGCCACCAGCCGGGACAGCCGCAGCAGCACCTCGCGCAGCCCGGCGACGTCGCCGGGCGGCCGGGCCGGGTGGCCGAGCAGCAGCGCGGACAGCCGGGGGGCGCGGATCAGCTCGTCGGCCTCGCGGGCGGTCAGCGGCGCCAGCCGGGCGGCGCGGTCGGCCAGCGCGTCGGTGTCGACGCCCCCGGCCCCGAAGATCACCACTGCTCCGAACACCTCGTCCTGGACGGCGCCGCACAGTACCTCGACGCCCTCGCCGGCCATCGCCTGGACGAGCATGCCCCCCAGATCGCCGCCGAACCGCCCGGACAGCCGGGCGAACGCGGCCCGGACGGCGTCCTCCCCGTCCAGGCCCAGTTCCAGGGCGCCCGCCGCGGTCTTGTGCACGACCCCGGAGACGTGCGCCTTCAGCGCCACCGGAACGCCCAGCTCGCGGGCCGCCGCGACCACCTCGTCCTCGGTCCTGGCCCAGCACCAGGGCGCCATCGGCAGCCCGTAGGACTCCAGCAGGCGGAAGGTGTCGACGGGCGGCAGCCAGCCGCCGTCCGGCGCGCCGGCCAGGTATCCGGCGATGACTCCGGCCGCCTCCTGCGGGTGCAGGCCGGGCAGGGCGGGCGGTGCGTCCCGCGGGACGTTCCGTCCGCGCGCGTACGTCCAGGCGTGGGCGAGCGCGCGGGCGGCGTTCTCCGGATAGGCGTAGCACGGGACGCCGCGCTCGTTGACCGTGACGGTCTCCGCCTGCCCGAGCACCACGGCCGCCAGCGGCTTGCCGATGCCGCCGAGCGCGCCGCGCAGGTCGCCGAGCGCGGTCGGGGCCACCAGCGCCAGCACGGCGTCGACCGACGCGTCCGCGGCGACCAGGTCGAGGGCGTCCTGGAACACTTCGGCGGACACGGCGGCGGTGGTGTCGACCGGATTGGCCGCCGCCGCGCAGACCGGCAGCATGCCGGCGAGGGCGCGCCGGGTGGCCGCGTCCAGGACGGGGACGGTCAGCCCCGCGTCGGCGCAGGCGTCGGCCGCCAGCACCCCCGCCCCGCCGGCGTTGGACACCACCGCCACCCGCGGCCCGGCCGGCGGCGGCTGCGTCGCCAGCAGCGCGGCGGCGTCGACCAGCTCGCCGAGGTCGTCGGTGGCCACGACGCCCGCCTGCTCGAACAGCGCGCGGCGGGTCAGCTCCGGGGTCGCGGCGGCGGCGGTGTGCGACGCGGCGGCCCGGGTGCCGGGCGCGGACCGTCCGGCGAGGACGGTCAGCAGCGGCATCCGGGCGGCGACCCGGCGCGCCGTCCGGGCGAACTTGCGGGGGTTGCCGAACGACTCCACGTGCAGGACGCCGAGCCGGGTCGTCTCGTCCGACTCCCACCACATCAGCAGGTCGTTGGCGCTCACGTCGTACTTGTCGCCGACCGAGGCGAACGTGGAGACGCCGATGCCGAGCCGGGACAGCTCCTCGATCAGCGCGACGCCGACACCGCCCGACTGGACCGCCACGCCCGCGATCCCCGGGACGGGACGGCGGGCGCCGAACGTCGCGTCCAGCCAGATGCCGGTGTTGGCGATCCCCAGGCAGTTCGGCCCGACCAGCCGCATGCCGTGCTCGCGGCAGGCGGCGAGCAGGCCGCGCCCCTGCTCGGCGGTCAGCCCGGAGCTGATCACCACCAGCGCGGACGTCCCGGACCGGCCGCACGCGGCGGCCACGCCGGGCACGGCGTACCCGGGCACGGTGACGACCGCGAGGTCGGGCGGCTCCGGCAGGTCGGCGAGCGTCGCCACGCAGGGGACGCCGTGCATGTCGGACCCGGCGCAGTGCGGGTTCACGGCGTAGACGGCGCCCTTGAAACCGCCGTCGACGATGTTGCGCAGCAGCTCGGCGCCGACCGTCCCGCGCCGGCGGGACGCGCCGATGACCGCGACGACCCGGGGCCGCAGCAGCGGTTCGAGGCTCGCCACATCCGCCCGCCGTTCCCGTTCGGCGACCGCGTCGAGGTAACCGTCGTCGGGGACCAGCGGCATCGTCAGCTCGACGACGCCGTGCGACATCCGCTGCCGGGGGGACAGCCCGGCATCGGCGAACACGCGCAGCATCGAGCTGTTCTCGGGCAGCGTGTCGGCGTGGAACGCGACGATCCCGTTGGCGCGGGCCAGCGACCCCAGATGTTCGAGCAGCAGCGTCCCGACGCCCCGGCGGTGCATCCGGTCGGCGACCGCGATCGCGATCTCGACCTGCCCGGGCACGCCGGTCGGCTCGTACTCCGCCATCCCGATCAGCTCGCCGCGCAGCCAGGCGCCGAGCGCCGCGTGGTCGCGGGCGTCGCCGCCCGCCCGGCAGACCCGTGCGGCCACCTGCCCGGCCATCGCCCGGTTCAGGCCGAAGAAGCGCAGGTGCCGGCTCTCCTCGGACAGGCCGTCATGCAGCTCGCGGACCGCGTCCAGGTCCGCCGCACCGAGCCTGCCGATCTCGATCTGCGTACCGTCGGTGAGCAACGCGAAGGCCCGCGCGCCGGAAAGCGGCTCTGTCATGTCCCCAGCCTCGGCCTGGACGGACCGGGGATCAGCG
Source organism: Actinomadura formosensis NBRC 14204 (assembly GCF_001552155.1). Taxonomy (GTDB): domain Bacteria; phylum Actinomycetota; class Actinomycetes; order Streptosporangiales; family Streptosporangiaceae; genus Spirillospora; species Spirillospora formosensis. Next base: position 38,979 of record NZ_BCQQ01000042.1, read on the forward strand.
TCCCAAGGTCACCGGCCGCCGGGACCTTGGTCCCGTACCGGGACGAAAAGGAAGGACCTTCGGAGGTGCCGTGTTCCCCGCCTCCTCAGCACACTGGAGACAATCGCACCGAGCGCCAGGCTCCCTTCACGTCCCGACCACCGCGAGGAACGGCATTCCCGTGAATCTCAACGCACCCGACCGCACCCTCCGGATCGGCGGCCGCCCGCTGCCGGTCGTCGGTCCCGCCCGGATGTACGTCTGCGGGATCACCCCGTACGACGCGACGCATCTCGGCCACGCCCGCACCTTCGTCTGGGCCGACATCGCGGCCCGCGTCCTGCGGCACGCGGGCGGGGACGTGCGCGTCTGCCGCAACGTCACCGACGTCGACGACGTGCTGAACCAGGCCGCGCACCGCGCCGGCAGCCCGTACGACAGCTTCGCCGCCGTCCAGCAGTACTACTTCGAACGCGACCTCGAAACGCTCGGCGTCCACGCCGTCGACCACCAGCCGCGGGCGCACAACCACGTCCGGGAGGTCATCGCGCTCGCGCAGGGGCTGCTCACGTCCGGCTCCGCCTACGTCCGGGACGGCGCGGTCTACTTCCGCGGCGCCGACGTCCCCCGGCGGGCGGGGCTCGACGACGGGGAGGCCCGCGCCCTGCTGGCCGAGTACGGCGACGAACCCGACGATCCCCGCAAGGAGCATCCGTTCGACATCGCCGTCTGGCGGCCCTCGCACTCGGGCGAGCCCGCCTGGCCCAGCCCGTGGGGGCGGGGACGGCCCGGCTGGCACGCCGAGTGCGCCGCGATGGCCATGACGATCTTCGGCCCGGCGCTGGACCTGCACGCCGGCGGCACCGACCTGCGTTTCCCGCACCACGCCTACGAGTCCGCGATGGCCGAGGCGCTGACCGGCGTGCATCCCTTCTCCCGGGCCTGGCTGCACGTGGGCATGGTCCGCCGGGACGGGGTGAAGATGGCCAAGTCCACCGGCAATCTGGTCCTGGTCTCCGACCTCGTCCCGGGCCATCCGGCCGCCGCCGTCCGGCTCATGCTCATCAGCGAGCCCTGGCGGGAGGACTGGGACTACACGCCCGGCCTCCTCGACCACGCCGCCGAGCGCCTGGAGCGGCTGCACATCGCGGCCGGCCGCGGCGGGAACTCCCCCGCGGCGGAGGCGGCCGTCACCGAGGCGCTCCTCGACGACCTCGACGCGCGCACCGCGCTCGGCATCGCCGAACAGGAGGGCGGGCGAACCGCCCGCCTGGTCATGGCGGTGCTGGCCCTCGGCTGAGCGCGGGATCGCGCGTGCCCCGGGGAGGGAACATCCCCGGGGCACGCGCGAGGCGGGAGAAGTCCTCCGCCGCTTAGGCAGCGTTCCGAGATGGACGGTGCGCGGTTTCCCGCTTCTCCGTCCCGTTCCTGGGCTTCTCCCGCCCAACTCCATTCGACCGCACGGGCCCCGGCGGAGCCAGGGACCAAGGTCCCTGGTTCCGGATACCGCCGTTCCGGATGGCGCTGCGGCTCACCCGCCCGACACCGGGAGCGTGACGCGGAAGACCGTGTGCTCGGCGGCGGCGAGTTCGGCGCGTCCGCCGTGCGCGGCGGCCACCGCCTGGACGATCGCCAGCCCGAGGCCCGTGCCGCCGGCGGCACGGGAGCGGCCCTGGTCGGCGCGGACGAACCGCTGGAAGATCTCCTCCCGCTGCTCGGGCGGGATGCCGGGGCCGTCGTCCGCCACGTCGAGGACGACGGTGCCGCCGCGCACCGCGAGCCGGACGGTGACGTGCGTGCCGGGCGGCGTGTGGGTGCGGGCGTTGGCGAGCAGGTTGGCGATCAGCTGGTGCAGGCGGCGGGCGTCGCCGGTGACGGTGACCGGCTCCTCGGGCAGCACCATCTCCCAGCGGTGGTCCGGCCCGGCGGCGTGGGCGTCGCTCGTGGCGTCCAGGACGAGCCGGGTCAGGTCGACCGGACGCGATTCGAGCGGGCGGCCGGCGTCGAGGCGGGCGAGCAGGAGCAGGTCGTCGACCAGTTCCGACATGCGCACCGACTCGGCCTGGATGCGTCCGAGCGCGTGCCGCACCTCCGGCGGGACGGGTTCGGAGATGCGCAGCGCGAGTTCGGCGTGCCCGCGGATCGCGGCGACGGGCGTGCGCAGCTCGTGGCTGGCGTCGGCGGCGAAACGGCGCAGCCGCTCCTCGCCGGCGTGCCGGCGGGCGAGCGCGTTCTCGACATGGCCGAGCATCCGGTTCAGCGCCGCGCCGACCTGGCCGACCTCCGTGCGCGGGTCGGTGTCGGGGACGCGCTCCGGCATCGCCACCTCCCCGCTCGCCAGCGGCAGCTCGGCCACCCGGGACGCGGTGGCCGCGACCCGGCGCAGCGGGCGCAGCGCCAGCCGCACCCAGGCCGCCGCCGCGATCCCGGCGGCGGCGAGCACGACCGCGAAGACGACGGTCTCCACCAGGATCAGCCGGTGCACGGTCTCCTCGACGGGCCCCAGCGGCAGTCCGGTGATCAGGACGTCGCCGTCGTCGCCGCGCACCGCCGCCACCCGGTACTCCTCCAGGGCCGACAGGGACAGCGACCGTCCCCGGCCGTCCGCCGGGACGGCGGCCAGGGCGTGCCGGTCGGCGGTGGTCAGCGGCACGGGCCCGACGCCGCCGGCGCGGACCATCGCCGCCTGCCGCACCGAGCCGCCGATGAGGCGGGCACCGAACGTCCCCGGTGCCTGCCCGCGGGCGTCCGGGCCCTCGTCGCCGTCACGGTGCGGCTCGTGCTCCAGGGTCGCCGCGAACCTGCCGCCGGACGCGGCCAGTTGCTCGTCCAGCCGCCCGACGAGGAACCGGCTGAGCGCGGCGGCCGTGCCGAGCCCGACCGCGAGGCAGCTCAGCGCGAGCAGCACGACCAGCCCGGCGGTGAGCCTCGCCCGCAGCGTGCGGGCCGCCGCCGGAACCCTCACGAAGCCTCCGGCTTCAGCACGTACCCGACGCCGCGGACGGTGTGGATCATCGGAGCCCGGCCCGCGTCGATCTTCTTGCGCAGGTAGCTGATGTACAGCTCGACGACATGGGCCTGGCCGCCGAAGTCGTAGTCCCAGACGCGGTCGAGGATCTGCGCCTTGCTGAGCACCCGGCGCGGGTTGCGCATCAGGAACCGCAGCAGCTCGAACTCGGTCGGGGTCAGCTCGATGATCTGCCCGTCCCTGGTCACCTCGCGCGCGTCCTCGTCCATGGACAGCCCGCCGACGGTGAGCAGCCGCGCGGTGCCGGCCTGCCGGGTCATGCCCGCCCGGCGCAGCAGCCCGCGCAGCCGGGCCAGCACCTCCTCCAGGCTGAACGGCTTGGTCACGTAGTCGTCGCCGCCCGCGGTGATCCCGGCGATCCGGTCCTCGACGGCGTCGCGCGCGGTCAGGAACAGCACGCACACCTCCGGGGTGTCGGCGCGGAGGCGGCGCAGCACCTGCAGGCCGTCGATGTCGGGGAGCATCACGTCCAGCACGACCGCGTCGGGACGGAAGTCGCGGGCGGCGGCGAGCGCCCCGGAGCCGTCGCCCGCGGTGCGGACCGCCCAGCCCTCGGAGGCCAGCACGCGGGACAGCACCTCGGCCAGATCCGGCTCGTCGTCGACGACCAGGACCCGGACCGGTGTGCCGTCGGCCCTTCGCAGGCTCGCGGAGGCGGGTTCGTCATTCGTCATGGCACGGCCAGCCTCCCTCCCCGACCTCTGAGTTTCCTCTGAAAAGCCGCTGAAAAGCCCGTCTTTCCCACGGTGTCAGAGAGAACACAGAAACTCCGTTGGCAGGGTGACCGGCATGACCACGACCAGGTACGACATCCCGAGGCCCGCCGCGCCGGCACCGCGCCCGGCCTGGCGCGTCCCGTCCTCATGGCCGCAGGTCCTCATCTACGCCGGCGCGGTGCTCGTGCTGGGGCTGTGGTGGCGGAGCACCGGCTCGGTCACCGGGCTGGACGGCTGGCTGACCGAGGCGGGGCGCGTCACCGGCCTCCTCGCGGGCTACGGATGCGCCGTCCTGCTGGCCCTGATGGCCCGCATCCCGGCGCTGGAACGCGGTGTCGGCACCGACCGGCTGGCCCGCTGGCACGCGATGGGCGGGCGGTACACCGTCTGGCTCACCACGGCGCACGTCCTGCTGATCATCTGGGGGTACGCGGTGACGTCCGGCACGGACGTCGTCCACCAGACGGCGACCGTCGTCCTGGACTACCCCGAGATGCTCAAGGGGACGGCCGGGTTCGTCCTGCTGCTGGGCGTCGGGATCATCTCGGCCCGCGCGGCGCGGCGCAGGCTGCGCTACGAGACGTGGCACTACCTGCACTTCGCGACCTACCTGGCGATTTTCTTCGCGTTCTCGCACCAGCTCGCCAACGGGGCCCAGTTCGTCGGGAACGCCTGGGCGCGGGCGGCCTGGTACGCGCTGTACATCGGGGTCGCCGTCACCCTCGCCTGGTTCCGGTTCCTGATGCCGGTCGTCGGCGGGATCCGGCACGGGCTGCGGGTCGCCGCCGTCCACACCGAGGCGCCCGGGGTCGTCTCCGTCTACATGACCGGACGGGACCTGGGCAGGCTGGGCGCCGAGCCGGGGCAGTTCTTCCGCTGGCGCTTCCTCGCGCCCGGCCTCTGGTGGACGGCCAACCCGTACTCGCTGTCCGAACCGCCCCGCGGGCACCGGCTCCGGATCACCGTCAAGGAGGCCGGGGACCACAGCCGCGCCCTGGCCCGGCTCCGGCCCGGGACGCGGGTGTGGGCGGAGGGCCCCTACGGCGGCTTCACCGGGGCGCGGCCCCGCCACGACCGGGCACTGCTGCTCGCCGGCGGCGTCGGCGTCACCCCGCTGCGGACGCTGTTCGAGACGCTGCCCGGCGACGTCACCCTGGTCTACCTCGCCCGCCGCCCGCAGGACCTGGCGCTGCGCCGCGAACTGGACGCCGTCGCCGCCGCCCGGGGCGCCCGCGTGCACTACTTCGTGGACGAGCCGTCCCGCTACTCGCTGCCGCTGACCGGGGAGGCACTGCGGTCCGTCGTCCCCGACGTGCGGCACCGGGACGTCTACCTGTGCGGGCCGCCCGGCATGGCCGCCGCCGCACTGCGCGCCCTCCGGCAGGCGGGCGTGCGGCGCCGCCACATCCGCACCGAGTCGTTCGAGTTCTGAGAGGCGGGCATGCGCCGAATCGTGATCACCACCGGTACGACGGTCGCGGGAGTGGTCCTGCTGCTGTCGCTGAAACCCCACCACCAGGCGGTCTCCGCAGCGCCGCCGACCGGCCCGGAGCCGTCCGCCCCGGGCGGGAGCGCGGCCTCCGCCGGTCCGGCGAGCGGAACCTACCGGGGACGGACCGTCCACACCCGATACGGGCCGGTCCAAGTCGAGATCACCATGGCGAAGGGCCGGCTCACCGCCGTCCGGGCGCTGCGCACCCCCTCCGAGAACGGCCGTGACCGGGAGATCGCCGCCTTCGCGATCCCCCGCCTCAACCGGAAGGCCGTCGCCGCGGGCGGCGCCCGCATCGACACCGTCTCCGGCGCGACCTACACCAGCGAGGGGTACATCACGTCCTTGCAGAGCGCCTTGGACCGCGCCCATGCCTGAGACGATCCGCCACGTCGAGCACGTGATGGGAACGGTGTTCACGTTCGACGTCCGCACGGCGTCCTCGCCCGCCATCACCGACGCGCTGGCGGAGGCCGTCGCCTGGCTGCACCACGTCGACCGCGTGTTCTCCCCGTACCGTCCGGACAGCCAGATCACGCGGCTCGCCGAGGGCCGCGTCACGATCGGCCAATGCGATGCCGAGGTCGCCGGCGTCCTCCGCCGCTGCCGGGAGCTGGAGCGCCGCACCGGAGGGGCGTTCACCTGCGAGCCGGGCGGGCGGCTCGACCCCGGCGGGCTCGTCAAGGGATGGGCGATCGAGCGGGCGTCGGCGATCCTGCACGAGGCCGGCGCCCACGACCACTGCGTGAACGGCGGCGGCGACGTCCAGGCGCGCGGGGCCGCCCGGTCCGGGCGGCCCTGGCGGATCGGGCTCACCGACCCGCACCACCGCGACCGGATCATCGCCGCCGTGGCCGGACACGACCTCGCCGTCGCCACCTCGGGCACCGCCGAACGCGGCGCGCACATCGTCGACCCGCGCACCGGACGTCCCGCGACCGGCCTGGCCTCCCTCACCCTGGTCGGACGGCATCTGACCGACGTGGACGCGCTCGCCACCGCCGCCTTCGTGATGGGCGACGCCGCACGCGCCTGGGCGGGCGCACATCCCGGCGTCGAGGCGCTGGCCGTGACGTCCGGCGGCTCGGTGTGGTGGACGCCGGGCTTCGAGGACGTCGCCCTGTTCCTGCCGCGCGAGGGCGCCGGCGCGCTGGAAGCGCGGGACGGACGCGGTTGACGCGGGGACGAAGGTCCCTACGTGCCCGCCGGGCGGGCGGCCGACGCTGAGATCGGTTCAGTGTGCCCCCGCCTGGAGGAGGAGACCATGTCCACACGAAGAGCGGCCGTCCTTGTCGGAACCGACGGTTCCCCGTCCGCGGACCGCGCCATCGGCTGGGCGGCCGACGAGGCCGCGCGGAGCGGCCGGGAGCTGCGCATCCTGCACGTCCTCGAAACCCCCACCAAAACGGCCCCCGGGAAGACGGCCGGCGACACCGACGCCCTGGTGGACTCCTGGACGCCCGTCCTGCGCGGCGCGCAGGACCTGGCCCTGCGCCGTCAGCCGGATCTCAAGGTCGAGACCATGCTCGTCCACGACCGCGACATCGCGGCGGGGCTGCGCCAGTACGCGGGCGAGGCCACCGAGGTCGTGATCGGCCACCGCGGACGCGGCGGCTTCGCCGAACTGCTGCTCGGCTCCACGGCGCTGCACCTGGCCGGCCACTTCCCGGGCCCGGTCGTCGTCGTCCGCGGCCGGGACGACGGGACGGCCGGCGAGATCGTGGCCGGGGTGGACCTGGTCGAGGATCCGGCACCGGCGCTCGACCACGCCTTCGCCGCCGCCTCCGCCCGGGGCGCGCGGGTCCGGGCCCTGCACGCCTGGCGGCCGGCGCCGCTCGCCTACGAGGCGGGCGTGGACCTGGAGCGGACCAGCGACGTCTACCGCGGCCAGCTGGCCTCGATCCTGGTGTCGTGGCGGGAGCGGTACCCCGGCGTCGAGGTCATCGAGGACGTCGTCATCGGCCATCCCGTCGAGGCGCTCGTGCTGGCGTCCGCGAAGGCGGACCTGGTCGTCGTGGGCTCCCGCGGCCGGACGCTGCCGCTCGGCTCGGTGAGCCACGGCGCGATCCACCACGCCCGCTGCCCGGTCGCCGTCGTCCGCTCCTACGACTGACCCCGGTTCCGTCCCGGCCGGGAACCGGCAGGCCACGGGAGAGGACCTTGGTCCGGTCCACTCAGGACCAGCGCCCGGCGACCGGACCGGGGGCTCGATGATCCGCTGGATATGCGGCGATCACGCCGCATACCGAAGGAGGCGCTATGACCGCGCAACCGACCCGCCGGAGACTGGGGCTGTGGATGGCCACCGCTCTCGTGGTGGGAAACATGATCGGATCGGGCGTGTTCCTGCTGCCCAGCTCGCTGGCCGAGTATGGGCCGATCAGCCTGGTCGCCTGGGTGTTCACCGCGGCGGGGGCGATCCTCCTGGCGCTGGTGTTCGCCCGCCTCTCGCGGGCCTACCCGAAGACGGGCGGCCCCTACGCCTACGCGCGCCGCGCGTTCGGCGACTTCGTCGGGTTCCAGACGGCCTGGGGCTACTGGATCGCGGTATGGGCCGGGAACGCGGCGATCGCGGTCGCGTTCGTCGGCTACCTCGCGCACTTCTGGCCCGAGCTGGGCGACGACAAGGTGCTGGCCGCCGCGGTCGGCCTGGCGGCGATCTGGCTGCTGACGGCCGTCAACAGCTACGGGATCCGGCAGGGCGGCGCCGTCCAGGTCGCCACCACGGTCATCAAGCTGGTGCCGCTGCTGCTCATCGCGGTCGGCGGGCTGTTCTTCATCAAGTCCGGCAACTTCGGCGAGTTCAACGCCAGCGGCGGCAGCGCCTTCTCGGCCGTCACCGCCGCCGCCGCGCTGACGCTGTGGTCGTTCATCGGCCTGGAGTCGGCCACCGTCCCCGCCGAGGACGTGGAGAACCCGCAGAAGACCATCCCCCGCGCCACCGTCGCCGGGACCGCGGTCACCGCACTGATCTACATCCTCGGCACCGTCGCCGTCCTCGGCCTGGTGCCGGCCGCCGCGCTGGCGACCTCGACCGCGCCGTTCGCGGACGCCGCCGACGCGGCGTTCGGCGGCTGGGCCGCCGACCTGGTCGCGGTCGGCGCCGCGATCAGCGCGTTCGGCGCCCTCAACGGCTGGATCCTGCTGCAGGGCCAGATCCCGTTCGCGGCGGCGCGGGACGGGCTGTTCCCCCGCGTGTTCGCCCGCACCGGACGCGGCGGCACCCCGGTCGTCGGGCTGGTCGTCTCCAGCGTCCTCGTCACCGGGCTGATGCTGATGAACTACAACGCCAGCCTGGTCGACCAGTTCACCTTCATCATCCTGCTGGCCACCCTCACCACCGTCATCCCGTACGCCTACGCGTCCATCGCCGAACTGGTGCTGCTGGCCACCGACCGCGCCGCGTTCTCCGGCGGGCGGCTCGCCCGCGACGCCGTGATCGCGACGCTGGCGTTCGGCTACACCGTCTGGGCGATCGCCGGCGCCGGCTACGAGGTCGTCTACAAGGGCACGCTGCTGATCTTCGCCGGGATGCCCGTCTACGCCTGGCTGAAGTACCGCGACCAGCGGGCCGCCGTGCGGGCCGTCCAGCCGGAACCGCCCGCGATGCCGCCCGCGGACCAGGCCGCCTGAAGCGGCCGAGCGAAGGAAGGAATGCTCCGTGTTCACCGTCTCCTCCGAAGTCGGGCGGCTGCGGCAGGTCCTGCTGCACCGCCCCGACCTCGAACTGCTCCGCCTCACCCCGGCCAACAAGGACGACCTGCTCTTCGACGAGGTGCTGTGGGCCAGACGCGCCCGCCAGGAGCACGACGTGTTCGCCGACACGCTCCGCGAGCGCGGCGTCAACGTCCACTACCTGGCGGACCTGCTCACCGAGACCCTCAAGCTCGACAAGGCCCGCGACGAGATCCTCGACCGCACCGCGTCCGAGATCACGCTCGGCCCGACGCTGGCCGGCCCGGTCCGCGACGCGCTGACCGACATGGACCCGGCGACCCTCGCCCGGCACCTGATCGGCGGGCTCACCAAGGCCGAGCTCGGCCTGGCCGCCCACAGCCTGCTGCTGTCGTCCCTGGACGACGGCGACTTCGTGCTGGCGCCGCTGCCCAACCACCTGTTCACCCGCGACCCGTCCGCCTGGATCTACGACGGGGTCACCCTGCACCCGATGGCCAAGGCCGCGCGGCGCCGCGAGACCGTGCACCTCAGCGCGATCTACCGGCACCACCCGCTGTTCGCCGAGCAGTACGTGCCCGTCTGGTATCCGGGCGCGGACTTCACCCTTCCCTCGCTCGAAGGCGGCGACATCCACGTCCTCGGGCGCGGCGTCGTGCTGATCGGGATGAGCGAGCGCACCACCCCGCAGGCCATCGAGCTGCTCGCCCAGCGGCTGTTCACCGCCGGCACGGCGCAGCGGGTCGTCGCCGCACAGTTGCCGAGGCGGCGCGCGTTCATGCACCTGGACACGGTCATGACGATGGTCGGCCACGACACCTTCACCGTCTATCCGGAGCTGCCGCCGCTGCGGTCCTACACCCTCACGCCCGGCCACGACCACGGCCGTGAGGTGCTGGTGCACGAGAACGAGGCGCTGTTCCCGGCGATCGCGCGTGCGCTGGGCCTGCCCCGCGTCCACGTACTGACCGCACAGCAGGACGTCAGGGCCGCCGAACGCGAGCAATGGGACGACGGCAACAACGTCCTGACCATCGAACCCGGTGTCGTCGTCGCCTACGAGCGCAACGTCACCACGAACACGATGCTCCGTCACAACGGCATCGAGGTCATCACCATCCCCGGCGGTGAACTCGGCCGCGGCCGGGGCGGGCCCCGCTGCATGAGCTGCCCTCTCCAGCGCGACGAGGTGCCCGCCTAGCAGAGTGCCCGCCCAGTGAAGGGCCCGCCCAGCGGAAAGGCCGGAGGAAAGGAACGGCGTCATGAAGGCCATGGAGACCATGTGGACCCGCGCGGACCGCTGGCGCCGCAGTTGCGGTCTGGACGACAACGACATGCGGCGTGATGTGGACCGGCTCCAATGGAGGCTCGGCGTGCTGCTGCTCATGGTCTTCCTCTGCGCGGCCCCGCCGCTGAGCGCGCACGCCGTCCGCTCCGTTCACGAGTCCGGTGTGCGGAAGGAACGGTACGAGGCCGCGACACTGGAGCGTGTCGAGGCCACCATCGTGAAAGTGGGGGAGGCGGAGGGCCGGCGCCGGGTCACCGTCTCCTGGACCGCGAAGGACGGAACCCCGCGGACCGGTGACTACACGACCTGGCGGGGCGCCGAGGTCGGGGACCGCCTCATCGTCTGGGCGGGCGGCGGCACCGTGACGAACCGGCCGCCGCGCGGCCACACCCAGACGGTCGTCCTCGCCGCGTCGGCGGGGACGGGCGCCGCCCTCGCCGCGGGCCTGCCGCCGCTCGGCCTCTACGCGCTGCTGCGCAGGCGGTGCGACCGGCGCCGCTACCGGCTGTGGGACGCCGAGTGGGCGCGCTTCGACAGCCGTCACATCGGCCCGTGACCGGGCCGGGACCCGGTCACACCTCCCTGAGCGGAACCTGCCAGATCAGCCGTGTCCCGCCGCTCGGACGCGGCTCGACGGTGCACGTCCCGCCCAGGCCCTCCGCCCGTTCGCCCATGTTGCGCAGGCCGCTGCGGCGGCCGCCCTCGGGGATGCCGATTCCGTCGTCCTCGACCCGCAGGATCAGCTCGTCGCCGACCTCGACGCGCACGATGGTCTCGGCGGCCTGGGCGTGCCGGGCCACGTTCGACAGCGCCTCCCGGACGACGGCGAGAAGATGCTCGGCGGTGTCCATGTCGACGACCGTGTCCAGCAGCCCGTCCAGCCGCACCGAGGGCGCGAACCCGAGCTGCTCCGCCGCCGCGTCGACCAGGCCGTGCAGCC
>NZ_BCQQ01000043.1 GCF_001552155.1 Actinomadura formosensis NBRC 14204
CAGCACGTGCCCGCGCTCCCCACCCCACCGGAACCGCCGGCCGTCGCATACGATCACCCGGACGCCCCGCGCACCCGCCGCCGTGACCAGCGTCCCCCCGGACACCTCCGCGCGCCATCCCCGCCGCGCCAGCTCCGCCGCCAGCACCTCCAGCGGCCCGCCCGTAACATCTCCCATAAGTCCGACTCCTTCCAGTCGGGCCAGGCCCCGGGTTACCCCGACGTTCCCGCGTCGGGCCGGGGCCGTCTTCGTTTTGACTGCGCCGCAGTGCTATCCGATGGGGACTTTAATGGATATCGCGATAAGTACACAAGCAGTATGCGCGAGAACCCGACCACGGGCACGGCCCCAGCATGTCGGTCCAGGGGGACTCAGGCGGGCATGCGGTACATCAGTTCGTACAGGTGAGAGCCCTTGATCAGTACCGAAACCTCTACGGGACGATCATCGTGCGAGAAGGCCACCCGGAACTGCCGGATCACCGGAACGTCTGGCAGCGCCAAGAGATCGACCTCTTCGCTCGTTGGCATCCGTGAGGACACCGCGTCTACGAAGTGCTGTAGGTCGTACCCAAGATCGGCCAGGACCCGGTGGGCTCCGCCGGGAATCCTCTGTGATGCGGCAAGCTCGGTACCGCCCGCCAGTTCCAACGGGTAGTACGACCGCTCGATCTCTACCGGCCGACCGCCGTGGCGCAGCAAGCGCCGACGCAGCAGCACATGGTCTCCGGCCTCGATGTCCAGCGCACCGGCAACCTCATTGGGCGCTGGAACCTCCCCGACTTGCAGCAGCTCATAGGAGTACCCGCCAGGGGTGGGCGGGAAGTAGGCCCCGACCTCGACCCGGAACGGCTGACGGTCGCGGACGTAGACGCCCTTGCCTTGGCGGCTCGTCAGGTACCCCTCGGCCTTGAGTACCGCAAGAGCCTTCTGCACAGTCGTGTTGGAGACGCCGAACTCTGTGACCAGATGCGCCGTGGAGGGCAGTTGCGTTCCCGGCAATAGGTCTCCGGCCATGATCCGAGCTCGCATCTCGGCCGCCATCTGCTCGTACGGAGGGCGGTCATCCGCTCGTTGCGCCAACGTCGTCAACCCGCGATCAGCCGGTACCGCAGGTGACGTCCCTCAGCGACCATCACCATGAGCGACGCCTCGAACGCCACACCTTCGGCGTTCAGGCAGGTACGCGACAGGACGATCACGGGCGTCTCCACCGGCAAGCCCAATTCGGCGGCTTCATCTGCCGTAGCACCCCGGAACACGATGTCCTCCCGGGCCTCGTGCACCGAGTAGCCCAGGTTCGCCAGCAGGGTCACGGCCCCACCTTTGATCTTCCCCATAGCGGCCAGAGCGGTGCCGTCTGCGATCTCCGCTGGATACCACGAATCGGTCAGCTCGACGGGCCGACCATCCAGGAGCATCGTTCTGCGCCGCACCACCGCGGAATCTCCCGGAGCCAGACCCAAGGCCGAGGCCACGTCTGAGGGCGGAACCTCTATCGACACTTCCCGCAATCGCTGCGAGCCGACCCGGCCGGCCTGCGCAGCCTCCTCGGTCCACGCATCAACTTCCCCCTCCTGCCGTGGAGACAGGTACGGCAACGAACTCACGATCCACACGACACTCCACCCTTCCACGTCCTAACACTTCTCGCGAAAACCATTATGGAGGCACTGATCCACACAGCCTCTCTGACTTGCGGATCATGCGAGGGCAGCCTTGTACGCGGCAACGCGTGTGAGGACTTCCCACACGTAGGTCTGCGTGCAGCCCGTTGCCGCGCGGCTCCGGCTGACCGGACGGAACACGTTCCGGCGGACTGGGACCGTCACTGGACGTGCGGACAGGCACGAGACCGAGTGGGTCCCTACCCCACCTAACTCGGCCCGCCGCCGTGACGGCCCTCCCGTCGTCCCGCCCGCCGCCATACGCCCCCAGCGCACCCCGCCCCACGGCTACGCCTGGAGGGCTCACTCAGGTTGGCCGGGCTCGTGCCCTCACGTCGTGGTCGTCTTCCCGAATGGTTTGACCAGGCCGTCCGCCTGAAATGCGTAGCTCATGCCGCGCAGGTTGCCGGGCACCGCTCATACGGCCTACTCCAGGTCGAACTTGACCTTCTGTCCCTCGACGGACGTGACCGTGATCGTGACGGGGCCGACCCGCGAGCGCTGCCCGTTGCCGATCGTGGTCGGCGCGGAGCCGCCGGCGGACACGGTCATGCCCCGCTCGGAGATCTGCGAGACGGTCACGTCGACGTCGTCGACCTCCACGGTCTGACCGGCGCCGTTCACGGTCACGTGGCACTTGCCGTTGACGCAGCTGTGCGAGTTGGTCTGGCAGCCGGTGAGCAGCAGGACGCCGCCGAGCGCGGCGAGGGAAAGAACGAGCCCAGAACGCTTCACGGATACCCCCGTATCGGACGATGTCAGGCATATTGATGCGCCGGACCGCGTTCTGGTTCCCTCTGATCCCTGGTCAGGCCGGGGACAGCGCCTCGTGCCACCGCGCCGTGTCGGTGTACTGGTGGAGCCATGAGATCTTGCCGCCGGTGACGCGCCACAGATGGACGAACTCGGCCTCGTAGGGGCGTCCCGTAGAGCGCGCGGTGCCCCGGTAGCGGCCGGTCACCACCACGAGCCCATCGCCGGTCTCGTGCCAGGTCTCGGCATAGGGGGCGGTGTCGTATTCGGTGAAGACAGCGCCCCACACCCGCGTGAGCGTCTCCTCGGGGCCTTGGAAGGTGCCACCGGCGCCGAACGGCAGGCCGGGCGCGGTGTGGGCCTCGAATTCCGGATGCAGGAGGGCGAGGAGCGCGGCGGCGTCGGCCGCCTGGGCGGCGGCGTAGAACCCGGCGACGACGTCCGAGTCTGCGGTCATGGGGTCACCTTTTAGAGAGTGTGTTCTAGAATGACCTCATTACTAAAACACGGGAGGCGTCCCTTGGGAAGGCCGGCCAAGTTCAGCGAGGACCAGATCCTCGACGCCGCCCTCGCGGTGACCGCCGAGGACGGGCCCGCCGCCGCCACGGTCGGCGCCATCGCCAGGCGCCTCGGTGCCCCGACCGGCTCGATCTACCACCGGTTCGGCTCGCGCGACCTGCTGCTCGCCACCCTGTGGGCGCGCTGCGTGCGGCGTTTCCAGGAGGGCTTCATCACGGCGTTGGCGGCGGACGACGCCGAATCGGCCGCCCTGCACACGCCCCGATGGTGCCGCTCCCACCTGGACGAGGCCGCCGTCCTGCTCCTGCACCGGCGGCAGGACCTCGTCGCCGAGTGGCCCGACCGGTTCGCCGCGCTGAACCGCGAAAGCGTCGACGCCCTCAACGCCTTCGCCGGGCGGCATCCCGGGCTCGACCGCGAACGCCTCGTGTTCGCCACGGTGGACGTGCCCTACGGCGCCGTCCGCCGCCATCTGCTCGACCGCCGCCCGCCCCCGCCCGCGGTGGACGACCTGATCGTCACGGCGTGCCGCGCCGTGCTGTCAGAGCCCGCCGAGGATCGCCTCGACGGTCTTCGGAGTGTCGGCCAGGTCGGGGAGGACCACTTCCGCGCCTGAGACGCGCAGGGCGGCGGCCGGGGTGGCGCCCGTCGCGACCGCTATGACGCGAGCGCCGCCTTCGTGGCCCGCGCGGACGTCGTGGGGCGTGTCCCCGATCAGGACCGTGTTGGCGGCGGTGAACTCGCCGGCGTACTTGCGGGCCGCGCGCCGCTGCGCGAGGGCGACGAGGGGCGGACGCTCGACCGCGTCCATGCCGTAAGCCCCCACGTCCAGGTCGAAATAGCCGATGAGGGCGAACGCGGTCAGCTTGATGGCCGCGATCTGCTCCATGTTGCCGGTCAGCGCCGACTGGATCACGTCCGTACGGGCGGCGAGGGACTTCAGCGCGGCGTGGACGCCCGGCAGGACGTGCCCCCGGGACGGGAACTCGTGGGAGCGGGCCTGGAACGCCTCGGCCAGCGCGGTCGTGAAGGAGGCCAGGAGGTCGGGCGTCGGCTCTATGCCGTGGTGGCGGAGGGTCTCGGTGGTGATGGCGCGGTCGGTGCGCCCGGCCATGGGGGCGACCTTCTCGGGCGGACGGCCGAAGAGGCGGTGGAACACCCCCGCGTAGATGTCGGCGCTGATGCCGCCTGCGTTGATGAGCGTGTGGTCGATGTCCCAGAGCACCAGTGTCCGCACGCACGCATGCTAGACGAGACCGTGCGTAAAGGTTTCTGCCGCCGTCCACCTCGGCGTGAAATGCTTGTCATCTGGGTGTGTGTGCCGGTTATGGAGCGTCCGTAAGGAGCAGAGCGTGCCCGAAAGGCATCTCGAAATCGAGCAGAAGTACGATGCCGCCGCCGACTTCGTCCTGCCGGACCTGGCCGGCCTGCCGGGCGTGGCGGCGCTCGGGGAGCCGGAGGTCCACGAGCTGCACGCCACCTATTTCGACACCGCCGACCTGCGGCTCGCCGCCAACAAGATCACGCTGCGCCGGCGGCGGGGCGGGCCGGACGCGGGCTGGCACCTGAAGATGCCGGTGGGCCCGGACAGCAAGCAGGAGCTGCGGGCCCCGCTCGGCCGGCCGCTGGTCGTCCCGGCGCGGCTGGCGGGGCTGGTCGCGGCGTACACGCGGGGGGCCGAGCTGCGTCCCGTCGCGACGCTGGAGACCAGGCGGACGGTCGTCCGGCTGTTCGCGGCGGACGGGACCGAGCTGGCGGAGGTCGCCGACGACCTGGTGACGGGCAGGGGCGGGCAGGACTCCGAGCCTGAGCAGTGGCGGGAGATCGAGGTCGAGCTCGGGGCGGGCACGCCCGAACTGCTGAAAGCCGCAGGCAAGCGGCTCCGCAAGAGCGGCGCGAAGAAGGGCAAGTCGTCGTCCAAGCTGGGGCGGCTGCTCGGGGGCGCCGTGGTGCCGTCCGAGACGGCGGCGGCGCGGGCGGCGGCCAGGTCGCGGATCGCGGCGGCCACCTGCAACGGGAAGGGGCCGGCGATCACCACCGGCGAGGTCGTCATGGCCTATCTCGCCGAGCAGATCGAAGCGATCATGCAGTTCGACCCGAAGGCGCGGCTGGGCGAGGACGACGCCGTCCACCGGATGCGGGTGGCGGTGCGCCGGACGAGGAGCGCGCTGCGCAGCTACCGTTCCGTCCTGGACACGGGCAGGACCTCCCCGCTCGGCCCGGAACTGCGGTGGCTGGCCGAGGTCCTCGGCGAAGTCCGCGACCTTGAGGTGCTGCGCATGCGCTTCCAGGGCGCGCCCGAGTTCCTGCTGAACGATCTGGAAAAGCAGGAGCGGGCCGCGTACCGGCGGATGAACGCGAGCCTCAGGGAACCGAGGTACTTCGCGCTGCTCGACGAACTCGACGGGCTCATCGCCGACCCGCCGCTCGCCGCGGCGGCGGGCAGGAAGGCCCGCAAGGAACTGCCCGGCCTCGTCACCAGGGCGTGGGAGCGGATGGCCAAGGAGTACGCGTCGATCAGCACGGCCGATGACGCCGAGACCGCGCGCCACGACACCCGCAAGGAGGCCAAACGCGCCCGGTACGCGGCGGAGCTGGCGGTCCCGATGCTGGGTGTGGCGGCGAAACGGGTGGTCAAGGACGCCAAGCGGATCCAGGAGGTCCTCGGCGGCTACCAGGACGGCGTCATCGCCATGGAGCATCTCGCGGCGGCCGCGAAACGCACCCGGATACCCGCGGAGGCGTTCACGCTCGGTGTCCTCTACGGAAGGGAACAGTGCGAGGCCGAAAGCGCCCGCGACCACCTCGCGACGACCTGGTCGCAGACCCTCGGCCCGTCGTTCTAGACGCTGTGGCGCTCCAGTGAGGCCATGGCGCCGCCGGCGAGGTGGGCCACCCAGAATTCGCCCTTGCGCAGGGGCGGGTCGTCGGGGACCTTCTCGCCGAGTTCCCTGCACAGGCCGGTGACGAGTGCGGAGACGACCTCGCCGTGCGTGCACACGACCGTCGGCGCGCCCGCCAGGGAGAGCAGCCGTTCCGCGGCGCGGTCCGGGCCGGTGTCGCCGACGGTGAACGCCGGGTCCGTGACGACGGAGGTCCGGGCGAGCCGCGCGTACGGCAGGACGGTCTCCACGCAGCGCGCCGTCGTCGAGCTGACCGCCCGCATCCGCCCGTAGGCGTGCAGCAGCCCGGCGAGGGCGGCCGCGTCACCGCGGCCGGCGGTGTCCAGGGGGCGCAGCTCGTCGGCCTCGCGCCATGCGCGCTTCTCCCCGGCGGACGCGTGCCGCAGGATCACCAGCGGCGAGGTGCGGGCGGGCCCGCGCAGGAACTCGCGGAGCAGGTCGATGTCGGGTTCGTAGCTGAGCCGGGCCTCCGCCTCGGCGGCCGGGAGCCAGACCAGCTCGTCCACCTCGTCGTTGGGCGCGAACACGCTCTCGGTGACGGGCCGGGCCGCCCAGTAGTCGACGTGCTTCGTCCGGTCCCCGATCGGGTACGTGCTGGACGGCAGGCGGTGCCCCAGCCGGGCGACGATGCCCGTCTCCTCCGCGATCTCCCGGACGGCGGCGCGCAGCACGTGCTCGCCCCGGTCGACCTTGCCCTTGGGGAACGACCAGTCGTCGTAGCGGGGACGGTGCACCACCGCGAACTCGGGGCCGTCCCGCCACAGCAGCGCGCCCGCGGCGTGGACCACCTGCTTACCGGGCTCAGGCATCGACGGTCCTCCACCGGCGGCTCTTGACCAGGTGCGTCTGGATGTCGAGCAGGGTCTCGCCGGGCCGGGGCTGGTTGCGGGTCCACGTGCCGTCGCCCGCGAGCGTCCACGCGCGGGTGCCGTCGTCCATGGCCAGGCCGAGCAGGGACAGCAGGTCGTCGCGCTGCGGCCGGTCGGTGACGGTGACGAGGGCCTCGACGCGGCGGTCCAGGTTGCGGTGCATGAGGTCGGCGCTGCCGAGCCACACCTCGGGTTCGCCGCCGTTCTCGAACGCGAACACCCGGGAGTGCTCCAGGAACCGGCCGAGGACGCTGCGCACCCGGATCGTGTCCGACAGGCCGGGCACGCCGGGGCGCAGCGCGCAGATGCCGCGGACCCAGATGTCCACCGGCACCCCCGCCTTCGACGCCCGGTACAGCGCGTCGATGAGCACCTCGTCCACGAGGGAGTTGCACTTGATCCGGACGCGGGCGGGATGCCCGGCCCGCCGGTTGTCGATCTCGTGCTCGATCCGCTGGACGAGCCCGGACCGCAGGCTGTTCGGCGCGACGAGCAGCCGGTGGTAGGAGTTCTGCCGCGAGTAGCCGGTCAGGTGGTTGAACAGGGCGCTGACGTCCTCGCCGACCTCGGGATCGGCGGTGAGCAGCCCGAAGTCCTCGTAGAGGCGGGCCGTCTTCGGGTGGTAGTTGCCGGTGCCGATGTGGCAGTAGCGGCGCAGCTGGCCGTCCGGGTCCTGCCGGACGACGAGCGCGAGCTTGCAGTGCGTCTTCAGCCCGACGAACCCGTACACGACGTGGCAGCCGGCCGTCTCCAGCTTGCGCGCCCACGCGATGTTGGCGCGCTCGTCGAACCGGGCCTTCAGCTCGACGACGACCACGACCTGTTTGCCCGCCTCGGCGGCGCTCATCAGCGCGTCCACGATCGGGGAGTCGCCGCTCGTCCGGTACAGCGTCTGCTTGATCGCGAGGACCTGCGGGTCGGCCGCGGCGTCCTCGATCAGCCGCTGCACGGTGGTGGTGAACGAGTCGTACGGGTGGTGGACGAGCACGTCCCCTTCGCGGATGGCGTTGAAGATGCTCACGTCCTCCGGCAGCGCCTCCTTGGACGGCACGAAGGGCGGGTATTTCAGCTCCGGGCGGTCGAGGTCGGCGATGGCCACGAGGCCGCCGAGGTCGAGCGGGCCGATGACGCGGTAGATCTGGCTCTCGTCCACCTGGAGTTCGGAGGTGAGCAGCTCCAGCACGCCCGCGGAGATCGACTCCTCGACCTCCAGCCGGACGACCGGGCCGAACCGGCGGCGCAGCAGCTCGCGTTCGAGCGCCTGCAGCAGGCCCTCGCTGATGTCCTCGTCGATCTCCAGGTCCTGGTTGCGGGTGACGCGGAACGCGTGGTGCTCGACGACCTCCATCCCGATGAACAGCTGCCCGAGGTGCGCGGCGATGACGTCCTCCAGCGGCGTGAACCGGTCGGGGGACGCCTCGATGAAGCGCGGCAGCAGCGGCGGCACCTTGACGCGGGCGAACATCGTCGCGTCCGTCTCCGGGTCGCGGACGATCACCGCGAGGTTCAGCGACAGGCCCGAGATGTACGGGAAGGGGTGCGCGGAGTCGACGACGAGCGGGGTGAGGACGGGGTAGATCCGGTCGCGGAACAGCCGCCGCAGCCGCTCCTGCTCGGTCTCGGCCAGCCCGTCCCAGCGCAGGATGTCGATGCCCTCGTCGCCGAGCGCGGGGCGGATCTCGGCACGGAAGCAGGCCGCGTGCCGCGCCATCAGCTCATGCGCGACCTCGCCGGTGCGTTCCAGCACCTCGCGGGGTTGCCGGCCGCTCGCGGACTGGACGGCGAGCCCGGTCGCCATCCGGCGGGCGAGGCCGGCGACGCGGACCATGAAGAACTCGTCCAGGTTGCTGGCGAAGATCGACAGGAACCGGACGCGTTCGAGCAGCGGGAGGTCGGGGTCCTCGGCGAGTTCCAGGACGCGCTGGTTGAATCTCAGCCAGCTCTCCTCCCGGTCGAGGAAGCGATCGTCCGGCAGCGCTTCGGCCGGCTGGGGGAGCTGTCCCGGGGTGACGGTCATACCGTGATTTTCCCTGACCAAGATGAACGACGGTCGAACTCGGGTGTTTCACCTGAGTATTGGACCCTTCGATCATGCCCGGAGTTCCCGCAGATCACACCGGGTTTCCGCGTTCCGCGGGGTGTCCGCTAGGTGTTGTGCCCGGTCAGGTGCGCGGTGCGGGCGGTGTCCGCCCGGTTGTCATGGTGCAGGGCGGACGCGCCGCAGCACACCAGCGCCACGATGACGGCGAGCCAGGCGACGGCGCGTCCCGCCCGGAGCCCGTAGCCGCAGGTGATCCAGAGCAGGTGCAGGCCGAGGCGGCGCCACGGATCGCGCTCGGCGCGCCGCCGCATCTCCAGCGCGCCGTAGCGGAAGTCCCGGGCCAGGCGGCCCCGGCCGGTCTCGGCGGCGGCGCGGGCCAGCTCCAGGTAGAGGGCGCGGAGCCGGTCGTCGTAGGCGGTGCCGCCGGTGCCCCGGATGAGATCCTCGGCGAGCACCGCGCGTCCGCCGTACTGCCACGGCCCCCGGTGCGCGACGGTCGCGAACGAGCATTCGCCCGCGATCGTCAGCGTGTCCGGGCGGCGCAGGCCGAGGAAGGCGCAGCCGCTCAGGTCGACGTCGGCGAGGTGCAGCCGGGCCGCGTCCGCCCGCCGCAGCGAGACGACCCGGACGGCCGTGGGGCCCGGCCACGGCGGCTCGGCCAGCCCCTGGATCGGATGGGCCAGCAGCCGGACGGAGACCGGGCCCTCGAACACCGCGTCCTCCAGGTCGAGTTCGGCGTGCCGCAGCCGGAAGCCGGCCTCCCCGTGCACGGTCGCGCCGCGCGCCGTGACCTGCCGGACCGCCGCGTGCACCCGCAGGCCGCCGTGCACGCTCGCGTCCGTCAGCCCGATCCGGCCGCCCGCGACCAGCGGGCCGAGCCGCACCCCCTGCCGGAACCGTGTCCGCTCGAACCGGGCGTGCCGGGTCACCTGGACGCGCTTGAACGAGACGGGGCCGCCGAAACGCGCCGCCTGCATCGCCGCGTCCCGGCCGAACCGGGCGCGGTCGAAGCAGGCCGCGCCCATGAACACCGCCTTCCGGAACGACGCGTCGGCGTGCCAGCGCGCCTCGCCGAACACGGCGTCGCCGGTGAAGACGGCCTCCTCGAACGAGGTGAACCGGTGGAAGCGCGCCTCGTGGAAGGAGACGTTGCGGCCGAACCGCGCGCCCCGGAACGAGACGTTGCCGAAGAACCGCGCGTCGTAGCACGACACGCCGCCGAGGAAGCACGCGCCGTCGAACGAGCTGTCGCCCTCCACGCAGATGCCGCGCAGCACGGCGTCGGAGGGGAGCACCGCGCCGTCGAAACGGGTGCGGCCGAGGTGGGGCCGCCCGTCGGGCCCGGTGACGGCGTCCAGGACCGCGTCGAGGAGCCATGCCGGCACGGTCACGCCGCGCAGGTCGAGGTCGGCGCCCGGACGGAGCGCGCCCACGAACTCCTCGAACTCGTGGGGGCGCAGGTGGGCGGGGCAGCTTCCGAGTCGGCCGGCGGCCCGCCCGATGCATCCGCGGACGGCCGTGCAGCGCGGCCAGAACACCGCCGGTGAGGAAGGCTCGTGAAGGGTCACTGTCACGTTCTACCCACGGCGGTCCGCGCAGTGCAGGTCTCCCGACGGTCAGGTACTTGCGACCCCCGCGCCACCCCGGCCCCCGGCGGGGCGGCGATAAAAGGGGGGTTGTTTTGTCAGACCCTCGCGTAATGATTTGTGTTATGAGCAGAGACACCCATCCGGGGGTGCAGTGCCCGCACTGCCAATCGCATCTCGCGCTCGTCCCCGTGACTGGAAACACCGTGCCCGGAAACTCCGCCGCACCCGTCCCCGTCCTGCCGATCACCGCGAAGGAGGAATGGCAGCCGCCGCCCGTCGCGGAGGTGCTCGCCGTTTACGCCGGGCGCGCCAAGGACACCCTGACCGCGGCGCGTGGCGCCGCCAAGGTCAGGGAAAGTCTGGGCCGCGCGAAGGCGGCCGCCGCGCAGCGCAGGGCGGCGCAGAATACGGCCCGCCGGACGCCCAAAAGCGCTTGATCACATCTCGGCCACTAACGCCGGGAAGGGACGGCGCCATCGGGTGGCACCGTCCCTTCGGGTGATGGGTCAGCCCGGGTGGGAGTTCGTCCATTCCGAGGTGACCGTGACCGTGGCGTCCATCGTCCGCCCGGCGGGGATCTTCGTCCCGGCCGCCGGCACCAGCATGATGTTCTCACCGGCCAGCGCGGTGCCGGTGGACAGATCGAGGATCATCCGGTGGCGGATCACGCCGGCCTGCGTCTTCTCGTCCATGGCGATGGCGACTCCGGGACGGCCCTGCGGGTCCTTCACCTTTCCGACCGACTTCACCGCCGGAAGACCGGCCAGCATCCGGAATGCCGCCGCCCGGACCCGCGGCTGCACCGGCATGTCCAGCACCAGGCCGTGCGCCACCTCGTAGAGCCACTGGTCCGCCGGCATCGGAGCGCCCGACTCGGTGCCGTGGCCCTTGTACCAGCGCAGCAGTTCGGCCTTGAGTCGTTTCGGATCGGACGGCAGCGAGCGCAGATCCCGCATCGTCACGTTCCGGCCGAGCCAGAACACCTTGTCGCCGTCGACCAGCGCCGCGCTGTTCACCTCCGGACGGCCGGGCGCGGTCCGCGCCGGGAGCGTCTTACTCCGCGCCTTGGCCGTTCCGGCCTTGTGGAGAACGGGTACTTCCAATTCGAACTTGGCCGGCGATCCGGCGCGCCGCCACGCCGCCTCGTCCTGCGGTGTGGCGGGCTTGGCGCCGAGGTTCTGCTGGAGCCCCCATGCCTTGACGCCCGGCTTGCTCGGCGTCCAGGACTCCGCCCTGTCCCGGACGGTCATGGCGTAGCGGTCCGTCCTCACCGGGTAGGTGTGGGACGAGATGGTCACCTGATGCCAGTACGCCCGCATCGTCTCGGTCTGCCCGTCGGCCTTCTCCGCCGCCGCGAGCAGCACGGTCCGGGCGTCGAGCACCGGTTCGGCCCCGCCCGCCCGCGGCGTCCCGCCGGACGGGTTCCCGCCGGTCGTGACCACCGTCGCCGCGACGATCGCCCCCGCCGCCACCGCCCCGGCCAGGCTCAGCCCCCACACCGGGCGCACCCGGCGCACCCGGCGCCGCTCCGGCGCGGCCTGCGCGCCCGCCATGGCCCGCGCCAGCTCGGCACGCCGGACACCGTCGTCGACGGGCACGTCCGGATCGAATTCGGCCGGCCTTGCCTCGCGCAGGGTGTGCAGCACGTCCCTCATGACATCTCCTCGTTGATGATCCCTACCTGCGGCCGCCCGCCGGCCCGCGCGGTCCTGCCACCGGCCTCCTGCTCGGCGGCGCGGAGGAGGCGGCGGCGGGCGCGGTGCAGGCGGACGCGCAGCGCGGCCGGTGAGCAGCGGACGACCTTGGCCGCCTCCCGCGGCGTCAGCCCCTGCCAGGCGATCAGGATCAGGATCTCCCGATCGCTCTCCGGCAGCGTGGCCATCGCGCGCAGCACGGCGAGCCGTTCCGCCACGTCCTCGGCGATGTCGCCGGCGGACCGCCGGGCCGAGCGGCCCAGCTCCGCGGTGAACGACTCACGCCGCTTCTCCGCCCGGTGGCCGTCGCGCAGCACGTTCCGCGCGACGCCGAGCAGCCACGGCAGGGCCGGTTCGGGAACGTCGGCGAACCGCCGCCACGCGATCGCGAACGTCTCGCTCACCACCTCGTCCGCGACCTGCCGCCCGGCCCGCGCGGCGGCGTACGCCCACACGCGCTGCCGGCACTCGTCGTAGATCGCGGTGAAGCGCTGTTCATCGGGAGTCACGCCGGCCACCGCCCGTCCCTCCGCCGCTGTCGTCCGACACCGCTTCTCCGTCCGTCCAGGTGTTCATGTCATGAGGTAGTGGCCGGGGGAGCGGCGTTGTTACAAGGGATGGTGTCGTCCTCCCGGAGGCTCCCAGTAGGTTGGGGCCGCCCCCCGATTCGGGTGTTTGCTGTCCATTTCACCGCCCGGATACCTCTAATATTTGCTCGACGGCAATCAAACCCGCCTGATCCGTACGGTTGCGCCGGACCGAAGGAGCTGAGAGATGGCCGCGATGCACAGTCGCGGTGCGGAGCGTCTCCTCGGTGTCGCGGGCTCCCCGCACCTGCTCCTCGTCGAGGACGATCCGGGCGATGCGTTCCTGTTCGAGGAACTGCTGACCGAGGCGCAGCCCGGCCTCCGGATCACCGTCGCGACCACGCTCCGCGAGGCCGTCGACGCGCTGCGCCCGGAGATCCAGTGCGTCATCGTCGACCTGTCCCTGCCGGACGCGCAGGGCCTCGACGCCCTCCGCGAGGTGCGCACGCACGCGCCCGCCACCGCCGTCCTCGTCCTGACCGGCCTGGCCGACGCCCACGTCGGGGTGGAGGCCGTCGCCGCCGGCGCCCAGGACTACCTCGTCAAACAGGACGTGGACGGCGCGCTGCTGACCCGCGCGATCAGCTACGCGATCGAGCGCAAGCGCGCGGACGAGTCGGAGCGGCAGCTCGTCGAGGCGCGGGCGCTGAGCCGGGAGAACGCCCGGCTGGAGCGGGGGCTGCTGCCCGTCCCGATCCTGAACGACGGCACGCTGCGGCACCACACCCGGTACCGTCCGGGACGCGACCGCGCGCTGCTCGGCGGTGACTTCCACGACACCGTGGAGACCGCCGACGGGTCCGTCCACGCGGTGATCGGCGACGTCAGCGGGCACGGCGCGGACGAGGCGTCCCTCGGGGTGCGGCTCCGCATGGCGTGGCGCACGCTCGTCCTCAGCGGGCACACCGGGGGGCGGCTCCTCGACACGCTCGACACCGTCCTGCAGCACGAGCGGTGGGCCGAGGAGATCTTCACCACCGTGTGCATGGTGACGATCGCGCCGGACCGGCGCAGCGCCCGGGTGTACCAGGCCGGTCACCCGCGCCCGCTGTTCTTCACGCCGGGCGGCGTGGAGCCCCTGCCGGACGAGCCGCGCGGGCCGGCGCTCGGGCTGCTCCCCGGTGCCGACTGGCCCGCGGTCGACCTGGAACTCGGCGACTCGTGGGGACTGATGCTCTACACCGACGGACTGATCGAGGGGCGGGCCGGCGACGGCGGGTACCTCGACCTGCCCGGTCTGATGGAGCTGGCGAAGATCGCGCACGGCGACGGCCGGCGCGGCGACGTGCTCATCGACGGGCTCATCGCGGAGGCGGAACGGCTGAACGGGGGCATCCTGTCCGACGATCTGGCCGTCCTGCTGCTGAGCCGGGGGGACGGCTGATGGCCACGGAAGGCACGGAGACGACCGATGCGGGCACGCCGGAGCCGCCCGGCGGCGACGGCGGAGGCGAGGCCCGGCCCGGCGGCCCGGCGGTCGTGCTGCCCGCGGTGGACATTCCCGAGGGGCACGGGATGGGCCGCATCCGGCTCGTCCAGATCTACCGGATCGGCTCGCTCGTCCTCGGCCTGCTCCTCCTGATCGTCTTCGTCCAGGCCGGGACCGCGCTGTACGGGAACAACCAGGCGCGCGACGTCCTCATCAACCGGGTCGATCCGGCGACGCTGGAGCAGTTCCGGCTCTCGACGGCCGTCACCCTCCAGGACATGGCCATCCGCGACTACGCGCAGGACGGCAGGGCCGAACACCTCAACCGGTACCGCGACGCCGTGCGGCAGGAGGCGGATTCCGCGGCGCGGATGCGCCGGCTCCTCTCCGGGGTGGCGGGCAGCGAAGAGGTCGACCGCCTGCTGAACGAGGCCACGTCCGATTCCGGGATCTGGCGGACGGAGTTCGCCGACACGATCGCGGCGGGACCCGGCGGGCAGGGCGTCGAGCCCGGCCGGAGCCAGCAGGCGCGGCGGCTGCTCAACGAGGTCAGCGGCGACATGACCCCGCTGCAGAACGGCATCGCGAAGCTGCACGACCGGGCCTCCACGGAGCTGCGCTCCCGCGCGCGGACGGCCCAGTGGTCGGCGGTCGCCGCGCTCGCCCTGGTCGTCGTGGCCGCGCTGGCGCTCGTCCTGCTGTTCCGCCGGACGGTGCTGACCCCGGTGTCCACGCTGACCGGACGGGTCCGCGCGGTGTCCCAGGGCGACCTCGGACACTCCCTCGACGTCCCCGGCCCGGCCGAGATCAACGAGCTCGCGGCGATCATCGACGCGATGCGCACCCGGATCATCGACGGGTGGCGGGCCAGCGAGGACAAGAGCCGGCTGCTCAACGAGCAGACCGAGGAGCTGCGCCGGTCCAACGCCGAACTGGAGCAGTTCGCCTATGTGGCGAGCCACGACCTGCAGGAGCCGCTGCGCAAGGTCGCGAGCTTCTGCCAGATGATCGAGCGCCGGTACGGGGACCAGCTGGACGATCGGGGCCGGCAGTACATCACGTTCGCGGTGGACGGCGCCAAGCGCATGCAGGCCCTCATCAACGACCTGCTGAGCTTCTCCAGGGTCGGCCGGATGTCGCAGCCCGAGGAGTCCGTCGACCTGGGGGAGGTCGCCCGGCAGGCCCTCGACAACCTGGGGGCGCTGTGCGAGGAGACCGGCGCCGAGGTGGAGATCGGGGATCTGCCGGACGTGCCCGGCGACCGCACGCAGCTCATCCAGCTGTTCCAGAACCTCATCGGCAACGCGATCAAGTTCCGCCGTGAGGGCGTGCCTCCCCGCGTCACCATCGACGCCGACCGGGACGGCGAGGAGTGGGTGTTCCGCTGCGCCGACAACGGCATCGGCGTCGAACCCCGGTACGCCGACCGCATCTTCCTGATCTTCCAGCGGCTGCATCCGCGGGACGAGTACACCGGCACGGGCATCGGCCTCGCGCTCTGCAAGAAGATCGTCGAATTCCACGGCGGGCGCATCTGGCTCGACACCGACGACCGCGGCGACACGCCCGGCACCACCTTCCGGTGGACCCTGCCGGCCCGGCCGCCCACCACCAACGGAGACGACTCATGAACCAGAGCCCGCGCCCCATCGAGGTCCTGCTCGTCGAGGACGACCCCGGCGACGTCCTGCTGACCGTCGAGGCGTTCGAGCACAACAAGGTCAACAACACCCTGCACGTCGTCAACGACGGTGAGCAGGCGATGGCGTTCCTGCGCCGGGAGGGCGAGTACGGTGACGCGCCCCGCCCCGACATGGTGCTGCTCGACCTGAACCTGCCGCGCAAGGACGGCCGCGAGGTGCTGGAGGAGATCAAGCACGACGAAGACCTGCGCCGCATCCCGGTCGTCGTGCTCACCACGTCCGAGGCGGACGAGGACATCCTGCGCAGCTACCACCTGCACGCCAACGCCTACGTCACCAAGCCGGTCGACTTCGACCAGTTCATCTCCGTCGTCCGGCGGATCGACGACTTCTTCGTCACGGTGGTCAAGCTGCCGCGCTGACCGCTCAGCCGCCGTCCCGGCCGATCCAGTCGACGCAGACGACCACGGCGTCGTCGGCGGGCGCGGAGTCCCCGTGGTACTCGACGAAGTGCCGGATGATCGTGCGGACGGCCTCCGGCGGGTCCTGCAGCCGGGTGGCGCGCAGCGCCTGGAGCAGCGCGGAACCCCCGTAGGCGGCACCGCTCGGGGAGAGGGCGGCGTGTATCCCGTCGCTGATGATGACCAGGCGGTCACTTCGCTCGACGGTGAACTCCTCGGTGGTGTAGCGGGTGTCGCCGAACATCCCGAGCGGCATCTGCGCGTCGAACCCGATCCCTTCGGTGACGCCGCCGCGCATCCGGAGGATCCGGGGCGAGCCCGCGTCGACGACCCCGACCCGTCCGGTGCCGAGGTCGAAGTCCATCAGCAGCGTGGCCACGTGCTGCTCGCCCCGGTGCCGCGCGTACAGCGCCTGGTCACCGAGCGCCGCCTGCTCGGCGATGTCGGCGCCGGACCGGCGCGCGTTGCGCAGCGCGCTGATCGCCAGATGGGTGAGCGCGGCCGCGTCCGTCCCCGAGCCCATGCCGTTGCTGACGGTCAGCGTGAGCCGCTCGCCGGACACCGCCCAGTCGAAGTTGTCGCCCCACACCGCGTACGCCGGTTCGAGCTGGCCGGCGAAGCGGAACTCGGCGGACTGGTAGGACGGCGCGGGCAGCAGGTCCCACTGCATCTCGGCGGCCAGCGTCAGCCGGGTCCGCCGGCGGATCCGCCGGTACAGGTCGGTGCCCTGGTCGGCGATCTTCAGGGCGCGGGCGAGGACGGGGGCGAAGCCGTCCAGCCAGGGCGGCCCGCCGTCCGGGGGGCGGACGGTGAGCACGCCGAGGCGCTCGCCCCGCACGGTCAGCGGCAGGTGGACGGCGTCCTCCTCCCGGACGGCCCGCTGCGCGGCGAACGCGCGTCCGGGCGCCGTGTTGTCGACCGGCACGTCCTGCTCACCCGGGCCGCTCCGGACGAGGAACGCCTGCCGGTAGTCGATGAGGAGGACCTCGGCGCCGATCCCCCGCCGGTCCAGCAGGCCGGTCGCGATCTTGATCAGTTCGTGCGGCGGCGCCGCCCAGAGCGCCTCCTCGATCGCCGCGAAGGAATCGTCGTCCGCGGGTTCGCGATGCATGGAAATCCTCGCCGGGGTAGGGACCGAGCCGTCTTCGGCATCCCCCGGGCCCGCCGGTCCGAGGATGCCGTCGGCGACGTCGTATGTAACAGTGGAGGGCATGGTGGACGCGCCGGGTGACGGGACCGCGGATTCCGCGGCGGCCCTCGACAGTGCGGCGTCCACCTTGATGAACGTGTGGTCGCGCGCCCACAATGCCCCGGATGTGCCCGTCCCGTCCACGCAGTTGCGCGCGCTGTTCGTGCTGGAGCGGGGGCCGGTCAACGTCAGCAACCTGGCGGGTGAACTGGGCGCGCTGGTGTCCTCGGCGAGCCGGCTGTGCGACCGGCTGGAGGCGGCCGGGCTGCTGACCCGCGACCCCGGCCGGGACCGCCGCGAGGTCACCGTCCGGCTGAGCGCCGACGGGCAGGCGCTGCTCGACCGGCTCCGGCTGCGGCGGCTGGAGGATCTCACCCGCGTGCTCGCGCAGATGCCGGCGTCCGCGCGGGCCGCGCTGCTCTGGGGTCTCACGGAATTCCACGAGGCGGCCTCCAGGCCGGACGACGAGGGCGGCTCGCTCTCCATGCTCGCCTGACTCGTCCGCTTTTCCGCAAATGGGGGAATTTGCTCGGCAAAGTACCCGCAAGCTGAACGGTTATCATTATTTGCGCCAACGAGTCGCGGGTCCGGCGGACGCCGCCGGGGCGCGGCCAGGCGCGTCAGCTCGCCAGCGACTTTTCGAAATGCACGATCGAGCCGCTCCGGTGAACGCGTTCGGCTATGTGAAGTTCCTCCGTGAACGCCCGCATCAGCTGGAGCCCCCGGCCATGCTCGGCGAGCGGTGCCGCCTGCGCGGCCCCCCACCCGGCGTTCTCCTCGGGTTCCGCCTCGCCCGTGCCCCCGTCGATGACCTCCACGACGCACCTCGTCCCGTCCATCCGAGCCCGGACCTCGTACTCCATTCCGGCCGCCGCGTGCTGGATGACGTTCGCGCACGCCTCCCCCAGGGCCAGCGCGATATCGGCACGGATCTCAGAACCCACTCCGAGCCCGCGGAGAGAGGCGTCGAGCGTATGTCGCACCAGCGGTGCGCTCTCGGCGTTCCTCGGCAGGGTCATTTCGAGGACGACCTCCATGCCAATCGCCTCCGTTCCTATGGCAGCAGATTTCCCCCGCATCTTCCATGGAAACTTCTGCCACGGGAATACTGTGTTAATTGCTTGTCTCTGTTCAGGGCTCTGGATGCCCTCCCGCAACGGGCGGAGCAGCGAGCGCGCCTTCCGCTCCGGTGACCCTGCCAGAGCCTGCGTTCGGCCTTGACCAGGCCGGGGAGACGTGCACACTGGGGCGGTGGTCAAGTCGTTGCGTCCCCAGAACTACAACGAGGTGCTGTACGTCGGGCACTTCTTCCGCAAGGGTGTGCCGGTCCTCATGGACTTGAGCGATCTGTCCGACGCCGAAGCCAGGCAGCTCGTCGACTTCGCGACCGGGCTCGTCTTCGGACGGGGCGGTGCGCTCGACCGCGTGGACCGGAAGCTCTTCCTCCTGCAGCCCTGAAGCCCGATCGCCGCTACCCGTCCGTGAGGGGGTACTTCATTCCCATGTGGGAGGGGCGGAAGCCGATCTTCTGGTAGAAGCGGATCGCGTCGGGGCGCTGGCGGTCGGTGGTGAGCTGGACGACCCGGCAGCCGCGGGCCCGGGCCCGGTCGATGGCCCAGTTGATCATGAGCTGGCCGACGCCGCGGCCGCGCTGGTCGGAGGCGACGCGGACGCCCTCGATCTGGGCGCGCTCACCGCCGGTGTAGGTGAGGCCGGGAATGAAGGTGAGCTGCAGGGTGCCGGCGAGCGCGCCGTCGATCTCCGCGATGATCACGGTGTTGTTGGGGTCCTTCTCGATCGCGGCGAAGGCGGTGAAGTAGGACTCCGGGATCCTCTCTCCCGGGGTTTCACGGGTCGATCCGAGGGGATCGTCGGCCAGGAGCCGGACGATCCCCGGCAGATCGTCGGCCGTGGCCTCGCGGATGGTCACTTCTTCATCACGCTGCACATCTCACAGGTTATCCGGACGTTAAGTTGCATCGTTCATGTATGTCTTGTAGTACTACGGGCGGTAGTACTACGTTGAGTGGAGACCACCCCCGCCGGGCCGAACCCACGGTGGTCTCGTCGCCGCGCAGGGAGAAGCCAATGCACAGCAACGAGAACGAGGAACACTGGACCGACCACGCCATCTGCCGTGGTGCCGATCCCGACCTCTTCTTCCCGATCGGCTACTCGGCGCCGCTCCTCCAGGCGCAGCAGGACGCGGCCAAGGAGATCTGTGCCAACTGCCCGGTGCGCGCCGAATGCCTGGCGTGGGCGCTGCGGGTGGGCGAGCCCGACGGCATCTGGGGCGGGACGACCCCGGAGGAGCGCCGCTACCTGCGCCGGACGGCCGATGCCCCGGCGCGGCGCCCGCTGCCCGTCATCGTGGTGCGCGGCGACGCGTCCGAGTCGGAGCACGCGCCGGCCGCCTAGGGAGGCAGAGCTCCTGCCCGCGAAGCGGCGGGCCGGCGGGTCGTCCAGGACCTCGGCCGCCGATGCCGGAGGTGCCGTGCGGGGCGGCACCCGGGGCAGGGTGAAAACCGTTCATGGCACCTTCTGGACGGCCTGCTCGTTGACCATGCAGGGTCGTCCAGACTTACGGTGACTGACATGAGCTATCTCCCTGACCGGCCACGTTCCTCCGAAGGGTTCGCGAAGCACGGTGCCCGCGCGCTGTCGTCGCTGATCCTGATCGGGTCCGTGACCGCGGTCATGTGGGTGCTGGAGGCGTTCGACTACACGACCGACGGCTGGCTCGACCGGTTCGGGATCCAGCCGCGCGACGTGAACGACCTTCCGGACATCTTCACCGCGCCGTTCATGCACGCCGGGTTCGGGCACCTGATGGCCAACACGCTCCCGTTCCTGATCCTCGGGTTCGTCGCGGCGGCGCGCGGCATCGCCAAGTTCCTGGCCGCCAGCCTGATCATCATCGTGGTCGGCGGGCTCGGGGTGTGGT
The DNA here is from genome assembly GCF_001552155.1 of Actinomadura formosensis NBRC 14204. Classification (GTDB taxonomy): domain Bacteria; phylum Actinomycetota; class Actinomycetes; order Streptosporangiales; family Streptosporangiaceae; genus Spirillospora; species Spirillospora formosensis. Next base: position 20,288 of record NZ_BCQQ01000043.1, read on the forward strand.
TCCTCAGTTCGGCGAACACGCTCGGGTCCAGCATCCTGATCTTCGGTTTCTTCGGCTACCTGGTCGGCCGCGGGATCTTCGAGCGGCGGCTGCTCGACATCGGTATCGCGGTCGCCGTCGTGGCCGTCTACGGGACGATGATCTTCGGCGTGATCCCCGGAGATCCCGGCATCTCCTGGCAGGGCCACCTGTTCGGGCTGATCGGCGGCGTCCTCGCGTCCTGGTTCCTGCGCCGCGGCTAGTGCGGCCGGACGGTGACCTCCGCGACGACCGCGTCGCGCGGCGTCTCCAGCGCGGACACCAGCACGCGGGCCACGGTCGCGGGGGCGGCGAAGTCGCCCTCGGCGTAGGGGCGGCCCTCCTGGGCGCGCACCCTGCGCTGCATCTCCGTGGCCGTCCGGCCCGGATACACGGTCGTGACGCGCAGGGACGGCTCCTCGGCGCGCAGCGAGTCGGCCAGCGCGCGCAACCCGAACTTGCTCGCCGCGTAGGCCGCCCATCCGGGGTTGGCGCGCAGCCCGGCGGTCGAGTTCACGAAGACGACCTGCCCCTCGGCGGCGCGCAGCGCGGGCAGCAGCAGGCGGGTCAGCTCCGCCGCGGACACCAGGTTGACCGACAGGTGCTCCATCCACTCGTCGGCCTCCAGGTGCGCGACCGGTGACAGGCGCACCATGCCCGCCGCGTGGACGAGGCCGTCCAGCCGCGCCGGAATCCCGGACATCGCCAGGGCCGCCTCGATGCGGCGCGGTTCGGTCAGGTCCAGCGGGATCGTGGTGATGGACGTGGTGCGCGGCGGCGAGGTGACCGCGCCCCGGTTGATGACCTGGGTGGCGGCGTGCGCACCCGTGCGCAGCGCCCCGGCCAGCGCGTCGAGGCGCTCGGGGGAGCGGCCGGTGAGGATCAGGTCGTGCCCGCGTTCACGCAGCAGCTCGGCCACCGCCGTCCCGATGCCGCCCGTCGCCCCCGTGATCAGATATGTGCCCATGTCGTCCCATCTTCCCGCGTCCCCTACCTCGATGGACGCGCGGGGCGGCGGGTTAGTTCGGACGGAGCACCCGCGTGACACCGGCGATCAGCGCGGTGGCCAGCACCCAGCCCAGCGTGACGAGTGCGTAGGCGATCCAGCGCGACCAGTTCACCGCGTCGTAGGAGAGCTGCTGCCCGAAGGTGTCCAGCGGGATCAGCAGGTCGAGCGTGTAGATCAGCGCGTGGAAGGAGGGCAGCTCGTTGCCCGGTTTGACCGGGCGGGGATGCTCGATCGAGAACACCGTCGTGCCGAGGGCCAGCAGCGAGGCGAACCAGGCGGCCGCGAGCCACGGCCGGTACCCGAACCCGACCGTCCAGTCGAGCAGGTGGTTCCACGCCCTGCCGACCGGGTGGAGCCCGCGGCGGCGCGCCCGCAGCTTGGCGAGCTGCACCTTCCGCGCCAGGTCGTCGTGGCCGATGCCGTGGTACCAGGCGGCGAGCTGCTCGTACGGCTGGAGGTGGAACTCCTTGTCCCGCGAGACCCAGCTGAGCCGGTCCTTGAACTCGGCGCCGCGCAGCGTCTGGTATGTCATGCCGTTCAGATACAGCTCGTCCGGCCAGACGGACGGATGGTCCATGATCAGGTCGATCCGGGAGTACGACAGCGACACCCGGCCCTGGATCTTCTCCTCCGGCCACAGCAGCAGCTCGTCCGCCTGGATGTGGCTGGCGTGCAGCGCCATCCGGGCCGGGTCGCCGGAGTCGAGCCGGGCCCGGGAGAACGACAGGATGCCGTTGAACCGGGCGCTGCGCAGCCGGACGGTGCCGAGCGCGGTGAAGCCCCTGCTGAACTCGGCGGCGTCCTCGACGATCATGTTCTGCGCGTCGAGGGCGATGCGGCCGGGATTGGAGAGCGTCGTCTGTTCCATGAACAGGCCGCCGTTCATCCGCGCGCCGACGAAGCGGACACCGCCGCTGATCTCGGCGCCCCGGATGAACGTGCCGACGTCCACGACGAGGCCGCCGCTGAAGATCGCCCACTGCGCGGGGTCGGTCACCGTGATGCGCGTGTCGTTCATCCGCAGGCCGCCGCTGAGCTGCGCCCTCGGGAGCCGCACCGAGCCCTCGATCCGCGACCGGGACAGGCTGAGGTAGCCGTCCGCGCGCAGGCCGCCGCCGTCGAAGCCCGGCATCCGGCAGCCGGAGAGCCGCAGCTGCCGGGTCGTGGCGTTGGAGAAGTCCGGTTCCTCGACGAGGCGGCAGTCCTCCAGCCGCAGCTCGTGCTCGACGGTGCCGCCGGTGACGTCCAGCCGTCCGGTGATGTAGGCGCCGCGGAGCCGGACGGCCGCCACCGCGCCCGGCTGCGTCTCGCCGGCGCCGAGCAGCAGCCGGGTGATGATCTCGGCGCGGACGATCCGGTCGGGCAGCGGCCCGGCGGGCAGGTCGTCGCCGAGGACGACGGGTGAGCCGGTGGGGAACGCGGCCCAGAGGCGCCGTTCCGCGTGGTTCAGTCCGGGGGGCTGGGGCACGGAACCTCTTTCTACGCGGAGATCCCCTCCGCGAGCAAGATCGCGGAGGGGATCTTCGGGACGGCCGGAACGGTTAGAAGAAGCCGCGGCGCCGGCCGGCGTCCTGCAAGAAGCCGTCGAGCTGCCGCTCCCAGTCGGTGTGCTCCACGGTCGCGTAGTCGACGGTGAACCGGCTGAACGCGTCGTGCCCTTCGGTGAACACACCGCCGCGCTTGTCCAGCTCCAGCACGACCTCCATCGACTGCGGGTACGACACGAACGTCACCTCAAGCTGCTTGATGCCGCGCGCGTACTGGCCCGGAGGGTGGAACTCGATCTCCTGGTAGAACGGCAGCTCCTGGTGGACGCCCCAGATGCGGCCCTTCTCGCAGTCGGCGTTGCGGAACTGGAAGCCGAGGTTGGAGAAGGCCGCGAGGATGCGCTCCTGCGCGGGCAGCGGGTGGACGGCGACCGGGTCGAGGTCGCCCGGGTCGAGTGCCCCCGCGACCTCCAGCTCGGTCGCGATCCCGACCGTGGTGCCGTGCAGCGGATGCCCGTACATGTGGGTGAGCGGCGCCTCCCACGGGATGGGGAACTGGAACGGAATGCTGTGCCGCGCGCCCTCCTGGAGGCTGAAGCCGCCCGCGACGGGCATCTTGGCGTACTCCAGGTTGGTGGTGTACTCGTTGTCGCCCGACTCGACCTCCACCTTGGTCCGCAGGGCGAGGTTCACCGCCTTGATGTCGGAGTTGTACTGGCCCCCGATGATGGTGATCTCACCCGTCACGACACCGCCCGGCGTCGTGTTCGGGTTGTGTAGGACGGTTTCGATGGACGGGCCGCCGATGCCCATCGCCTGCCGCAGTTTCTTGAAGACCAAGGGTGGTCCCTCCCGTGTTCGAGCACTCCCCGCGCTCTCGTCCCATAGACGCTGTTACGGGAGAGTACGTTCCGGGAATGGCTGTGACCTGCGAATCGCCAGTTTTGGTGGCCATGAGTGGCCGCCTGCCGCGCGTTAGGAGCGGCTCGGGGCGTAGGAGCGGCCCAGGGCGCGGTACTCCCAGCCCGCTTCGCGCCATCGGGTGGCGTCGAGGGCGTGGCGCCCGTCCACGATCCGGGGGTGCCGGACGACCCGGCCCAGCGCCTCCGGGTCGACCTCCCGGAAGTCCGACCATTCGGTCAGCAGGACGACGACGTCGGCGTCCCGGGCGACGTCGAACGCGCTGTCGCCGTACCGCAGTTCGGGGAACGCGCGGCGGGCGTTGCCGAGCGCGGCCGGGTCGTAGACGCGGACGTCCCCGCCGAGGCCGTGCATGGTGCGCGCCACGTCCAGCGCGGGCGCGTCCCGGATGTCGTCGGAGTTGGGCTTGAACGCCGCGCCCCAGGCGGCGATGCGCCGGCCGGCGAAGTCGCCGCCGAGCAGTTCCCGGACGAGGTCGACGGTGCGGGCCCGGCGGCGCCGGTTGATGTCGTCCACCTGGCGCAGGAACGACACGGCCTGGCCGACGCCGATCTCCTCGGCGCGGTGCGCGAACGCCCGGATGTCCTTGGGCAGGCACCCGCCGCCGAAGCCGAGGCCCGGTTTGAGGAACTTGCCGCCGATCCGGTCGTCGAGCGCGAGCGAGTCGGCGAGGTCCTTGACGTCGGCGCCGACCGCCTCGCAGACCTCCGCCATCGCGTTGATGTAGGAGATCTTGGTGGCGAGGAAGGAGTTGGCGGCGACCTTGACCAGCTCGGCGGTGGCGAGATCCGTCCGGATGACGGGGGTGCCGATGTCGAGGACGGGTTTGAACGCCGCCCGCAGCCGCTCGTCCGCCCAGTCGGACGCGACGCCGAACACGAGCCGGTCCGGGCGCATGGTGTCGTCGACGGCGAAGCCCTCGCGGAGGAACTCGGGGTTCCAGGCCAGCTCGACCGCGTCGCCCGCGGGCGCCAGCGCCTGGACGAGTTCGGTGAGGCGCGCGGCCGTCCCCACGGGCACCGTGGACTTGCCGACGACGAGGGCGCGGCGGCGCAGGTGCGGGGCGAGGGAGCGGGCGGCGGCCTCCAGGTAGGTCAGGTCGGCGGCGTCGGACCCGGCCTGCTGGGGTGTGCCCACGCACAGGAAGTGGACGTCTCCGAACGCGCCGGCCTCCTCGAACGAGGTGGTGAAGCGGAGCCGGCCGGAGTCGAGCGCTTTGGTGAGCAGTTCGGGTAGTCCGGGCTCGAAGATAGGGACCTCGCCGGACGCCAACCGGTCGATCTTGTGTCGGTCGACGTCCACTCCGAGGACCTCGTAGCCGAGCACGGCCATGCAGATGGCGTGCGTGGCGCCGAGGTAGCCGGTCCCGATGACGGTCAGTCTCGGGGCCTCGGCCTCCTCCTGGTTCATGCGCACCTCCTCGTGTCTCACGGTGTTCAGCCCCCGCCCGATCTTCCCACCACGGTCCGGTGGGCCGCGGAAGGGGCTGGGGCGGGGTCAGGGAGGCGCCCGCGAGCTTGTGAGTTGTGTCATGTCCGGCATCGGGGCGTGGTTCGATGTGGCCTATGCCCTGAAACCGGGTGCTGTGCGGGGTTGCCACTGGTTACTAGCGGGTAGCATGATGTTGAGTTACTAACCAGTATGCAGCGGGGCCGCCGGCACCGCCGGAGCTAAACGGAGTCTCGAATGGGGCACTACAAGAGCAACCTCCGGGACCTGGAGTTCAACCTCTTCGAGGTGTTCAGGCGCCAGGACCTCCTCGGCAGCGGCCCGTACGCGGAACTGGACGAGGACACCGTGCGCAGCGTCCTCGACGAGGTGAACCGGCTGGCCGAGGGGCCGATCGCCGAGTCCTTCGAGGACGCCGACCGCAACCCGCCCGCGTTCGACCCCGCCACCGGCACCGTCACGATGCCGGAGAGCTTCAAGAAGTCGTTCAAGGCGTGGATGGACGCCGAGTGGTACCGCCTCGACCTCGCACCCGAGTTCGGCGGCAGCGGCGCCCCGCGCTCCCTCACCTGGGCCGTCGCCGAGCAGGTGCTGGGCGCCAACCCGGCCGTCTACATGTTCGCCTCCGGTCCCGGTTTCGCCCAGATCCTGTGGTACATCGGCACGCCCGAGCAGAAGCGGTTCGCCGAACTGGCCCTTGAACGGCAGTGGGGCGCCACGATGGTGCTGACCGAGCCGGATGCGGGCTCCGACGTCGGCGCCGGCCGCGCCAAGGCCGTCCAGCAGCCGGACGGCACCTGGCACATCGAGGGCGTCAAGCGCTTCATCACCTCGGCCGAGCACGACATGGCCGAGAACATCTTCCACCTGGTGCTGGCCCGTCCCGAGGGCGCCGGCCCCGGCACCAAGGGCCTGTCGATGTTCCTCGTCCCGAAGTACCTGGTCGACCTGGAGACCGGCGAGCTGGGCGAGCGCAACGGCGCCTACGTGACGAACGTCGAGAAGAAGATGGGCCTCAAGGTCTCCACGACCTGCGAGCTGACCCTCGGCGAGAAGCACCCCGCCATCGGCTACCTGGTCGGGGACGTCCACCAGGGCATCCGGCAGATGTTCCTCGTCATCGAGTACGCCCGGATGATGGTCGGCACCAAGGCCATCGCGACGCTGTCGACCGGCTACCTCAACGCGCTGGAGTACGCGAAGGAGCGCGTGCAGGGCGCGGACATGACGCAGATGACGGACAAGTCCGCCCCGCGCGTCACGATCACCCACCACCCGGACGTCCGGCGCAGCCTCATGACGCAGAAGGCGTACGCCGAGGGGATGCGGGCGCTCGTGATGCTCACCGCGACCTACCAGGACGCCGTGCAGGTCGCCGAGCACGAGGGCCGCAAGGACGAGCAGGCCGAGAAGGTCAACGACCTGCTGCTGCCGATCGTCAAGGGCTTCGGCTCCGAGCGGGCGTACGCGCTGCTCGGCGCCGAGTCGCTGCAGACCCTCGGCGGCTCCGGCTTCCTGCAGGACTACCCGATCGAGCAGTACATCCGCGACTCCAAGATCGACACCCTGTACGAGGGGACCACCGCGATCCAGGGCCAGGACCTGTTCTTCCGCAAGATCCTGCGGGACAACGGCGAGGCGCTGAAGGTGCTCGCCGGCGAGATCAGGGCGTTCGCCGAGTCCGAGGCGGGCAACGGCCGGCTGAAGAACGAGCGGGAGCTGCTCGGCCGGGCCCTGGACGACGTGCAGGGCATCATCACCCCGATGGTCGGGTGGGCGCTCGGCTCGATGGAGGACCCGAAGGAGCTGTACAGGGTCGGGCTCAACACGTCCCGGCTGCTGCTCGCCCTCGGTGACCTCATCGTCGGCTGGCTGCTGCTCCGCCAGGCCGACGTCGCGCTGACCGCACTCGGCGGCGGGGACGTGTCCGACCCCGACAAGGCGTTCTACAGCGGCAAGGTCGCGGCCGCGCAGTTCTTCTGCCAGACCGTCCTGCCGCGCCTGGCATCCGACCGCGCCATCACCGAGGCCACCACCCTCGACGTAATGGACCTGCCCGAAGAATCGTTCTGAGTTCGACTGCGACAGGCCCCCGCCCGATTTCGGCGGGGGCCTGTTCTCGTACCACTGTGTCGGCGAGCCCGCGCTTTGGACAGAACGATTCTCGACCGCAGTGTCGCCCGGAAATAGATGATCACTGCACCTTGCGGACAGTATTGACCCGAAGAGGCCGGAAGCGTGCGTCTGCCGTTTGTCCGTGATGTGGCCCGGGGAGGGCTGACGACGGCTTCTATCCGGGAGGATCCCCATGAAGGTGATCGGTCGCCTCGGCAAAGCACCCGCCGAGCGCGGTGATACGACCTCGACGACCGGTTCTCCTGATATTCTCACACTCAGTGATGGTGCATTCGCGGTCATTGGCGTCGACATCACCGACGAGCTCGGGCCGAATCCGATGAAAGACGCCCGATGCGCCCCAGATGAACGGATCGTTCGCATCACGCGCGCCACTCTCATCGCCGCGAAGAAAGACATCCCGGACGAATGATGCATCAACCGCCTGAGTGGGTACTGGACGGCAGCGAGCGGCTCACCCTGGACGGCTTCCTGGAGGCGTTCGGCCGAGCCTGGGCACGTACCGAACGGCGCTTCCTCAAGCTGGAGTGCTGGCAGTCCTACCGCGAGGCCGACGGCGTCCGATCGCAGGAGGCGTTCCAGGCGGGCGACGCCGTGCGGGCCCGCCGCCTCCTGAGCGAAGAGGCGATGGGAGACCAGCCCCTTCGCGACGAGGTCAGGTCGCGGAACCTGGAGTTCACCCGGGTGCGGCTGCTGTCCTACCCGCTCACCGACTACCTGCGCTACGAGATGATCAACTATGAGGTGCGGTGCGGGCTGGGCGAGCACATCGAATTCTTCGCGCCACCGGCTCCGGTGGAGAACTACTTCGATTTCCTGCTGTTCGACTCGCACAGCGCCCTCGTCCACGACTACGGTCCCGGCCCCATCGGCTACCAGGTCGGCGGCTGGCTCGTCCGGCGTCCAAAGACGCTGGACGCTCTCGCGGACATCGCCGGCGATGTGCGGACCCGCGGTGAAAGGCTGCGACCGCTGCAAGGAGTTCCGGACGCCTACCGCGCCTGACCCGGCGATGCCATGAAAGGCAGAGTGCGGCGCGCCCTCCCCATGGGTCTCGCGATCACGGCGGGACTCCTCGCCGTGGTCTTCTGCGTCCTCGTCCCGGTTCTTCTCCTGCTCCGTCTGGACGACGACGAGCTGGCGCGCTGGTCGGACATCGGTCAGGCGGTCAGCCCGGTCGCGGTCTTCTTCTCCGGCGCCGCGTTCCTGGGCATCACCGCCGCGCTCCTGATGCAGGGCCGCGAGCTGCGCAACCAGCGTGAAGAGCTGAGAATTGCTCAGGAGGAGCAGGCGCGAAGCAGTGAACTCGCGATGCGCGAGCTGCACACCGACCTGATCAAAATGGCCATCGAGGACAGCGAACTCCGCTCGGTCTGGCCAGCCCCCGCACCCGGCGAGCAGACGACCCGCAAGGACCACTACTGCAATCTGATCCTGACCTCCAGAAGGTCGCCTATGAGACCCGCACCATCGAGCTCCCAGAACTCCGCAATGCCCTGCGGTTCCTGATGGCCAGCCGGACATGCGGGCCTTCTGGGCCCGCAGCCGCCCGTCTCGTGTCTCCATCACCGACGGTGACGGCGCCGAGGACACCTTCACGGCCGAAGTGGACGCGGCGTACACCGACACCATTGCGCCATAGACAGCGCGTCAGGCCCCCGTGAGGGTTCTGGCGGGGGCCTGTCGGTTCAGGCCGGGTCGACCGGGTTGTCCGGGGAGTCGAGCCAGATCGTCTGCCCCTCCGGCGTCCGGTGATCCCGAACCGGCCCATGGCAGGTCTGGCGGCTTCGGTCCCGTCGTCTATGGCGAAAGCAGTTGCTCCCAGGCGGCGAATCGGTCTCTCATTGCCCCGATCTCCGCGCTGGGCACGCCGTAGGCGGTGAAGTCCCGGTCGGGGATGCGGTGCAGGTAGGAGAGCGACTCTGCGAATAGCGCAGTGTCAAAGCCGGGACCCCGGTCACCGACGGCCTCCAGCGCGATGCGGGCCAGCCGTTGTGGGAACCGATCCATCAGGCGGCATGCCGCAACTGGGAAAAGCGCCGCTCCCACCGGGCACGGACCGGACGAGCCGAAAGGATCTCATCCCAGTGCTCCACCAGCAGCCGACCGTTGATCAGCCGCCGCTGATGCTCCGCCCCGCCCTCCTCCAGCACAATCTTGTAGAGCGCCGCCCGGTCGTAGTCGTCATCAAGATCGAATTCAGTCCGCCCGCCCCAGGCCAGCTCTAGGGGAAGCACCACCACACCATGCTCCGGCCCCCGGAGCTCATCCAGCGAGCCGGCCACCTCGTACGGCCTGGTCTCGGCGTAACTGAACGGCTCTCCGCTGTGCCCTTTCATACACACCAGTGTGCCCGATCGACCGCCCAGAGGACTTCGTCCACGTCCGCCTGTGCGGCACCGCTAATTAACTTCGTGGTCGTCCAGGTGCCGTCTGCGCGGCGGGTGGAGGGCCGGGGGCGGCGCACATACGGCTCGGGCCTGGCGTGGGGATGCGGGCGGGCCGTCACCGAGGCCACCACCCTGGACGTGACGGACCTTCCCGAAGAATCGTTCTGATCCCGTCCTGACCGGCCGCGCACCGGCCCCCGCCGTCCCGACGGCGGGGGCCTGTTCGTTCAGGTCGGGGCGATCGGGTTGTCCGGGGAGTCGAGCCAGATCGTTTGCCCCTGGGACGTCACGGTGATCCCGAACCGGTCGATGGCAGGTCTGCCGGCGTCGGCCCACCTCTCCTTGCAGGCGTTCCGGTCGGGTTGGGAGATCCGTTGGCCGCGTAGCGGCATGAACCAGGAGGGGGCGACGAACCGGCCTTCTGCACGCCCTCCGTCCCGGACGGCGAGACGACCGATCGGGCCGTCGGGGTGGAACGTCGGAGCCCACGGAACCAGTAGGAGCCCGCCCGGCCGCGTCTGCCGCACCCAGGCATACGGCAGCTCCGCCGTGGCGGCCGTGGCGATCACCCGGTCGAACGGGCCGCCCGCCGGGCTTCCGGCCTCGCCGTCTCCGGTGACGACCTGGACCGGGCAGCCGACCCCGGCCAGGTTCGCCCTCGCCTGCTCGGCCACCACCGGGTCGATCTCGATCGTGGTCACGTTCTGCGGCCCGACGATTTCCGCCATCAGTGCGGCGTTCCAGCCCGTGCCAGTGCCGATCTCCATGACCCGGTGACCGGGCTGAAGGTCCAGGAGCTCCAGCATTTGCCGCACGACGTGCGGGGCCGAGCACGAGCTTGTGGGCCACACGCCTTTATCGGCCGCTCCGTCATCTATTTGCGTCGTCACGGCGTCGTCGGAGCGCACCAGGGCGCGCCAGCGGTCCGGGTCGTCCTGACGGCGCAGGGGGACGGCCCAGCCGTCGTCACGACGGACCCAAACCAGGTCAGGGACGAACGCTTCGCGCGGTACGGCCTTGAACGCGGCGTCGATGCTCATGCCTTCCCCGAACCGTGGCAGCCGGGGCATTTGACGTCCTCCTCCTTGCTGTCGTTGTTCACGGTGATCTTTCCGCTTCCGCCGCACATGCCGCAGTTCGACGGATTCTCGTGTTTACCCATGAGGCTGATCCTTTCGGACGATCTTTTCGACCTTACGGAGTGCTGGCCCTGTTCGGGGCTCGTTGGGTTCGGGCTGGAATAACTCGTTCGGGTCTGCCTCTGCGGCAACGCCGATCAAACCCGGCCATCCTGGAAATCACGGCGCCCGGGCATTTCGCGGATTGGCGGTCACGGGAGTGGAGCCGCGGGCGTCGGGTGGAGGCAGGCGGTCAGGAACCAGTGGACGACGCGCCGGACACGCCCGCTGTGTTGCGCTGGTCGCCGGGTGGTGGCCTTCGCGGTCGTCCCGGTGCCGTCTGGATGCGGGGTGGACGGCTGAGGGCGGCGCACATACGGCTCGGGCCTCGCGTGGGGATGCGGGCGGGGCAGAGCGGCGCGGAGCTTGCGGGCCAGGTCGGCGGCCGTCCTGGCTTCGACCAGCCGGTCCGGAAGGAGCGCCCAGAGCGAACCGCTGAACTCGCCGTGCCAGATGCAGAGCCCCGGGAAGGCACGTTGAAGGTCGTCGAGAGCCTGGTCGATGTCGAGATCCAGCTCCAGCCGTCCGACCGGACGCGTGGACAGCGGTGGCGCGGGCGCTGAGCGGGCAAGCGCCGGTCGGTCGTGCCACGCCTCGGGTCTGTGGGTCATCGGGATGCCTCCGTTGCGCTACCAGGTGGAGGGGAACATGCGGTGTTTGAGGAGGGCGTCCACCTGGTCGGCGGCCTGCTTGGTGTCGCCGCAGGGGCAGAGGTAGCCGTGGCGTCCGCGCCCGGCGTCGTAGTAGGCCCAGCCGCCGGGCACGGCCTGGACGTTCACCGCGACGCGGACGTAGTCGTCGGGGCCGAACGCCAGCACCCAGAGCACCGGCGGACGAGTGGGGAACTCGTCGGCCTGGTAGAGCTTGACGCAGCGGTAGTTCTTGGCTCGGACGGCGACGGCGAGCAGGTCGAGGTTCCGGATCGCCGTGGTGCGCCCCAGCCGGGTCCGCCACCGCAGCAGATGACGGCCCGCCCGGACGTTCAGCGGGCGCAGCGAGCCCATGTGATCTTCCCTTCCTCGTTGAGCGGCCGGACACCCCAGTCGTGGACGAGCTGAGCCATCAGCAGCAGACCGCGCCCGCTCTCGGCGTCGCCGTCCTCGTCCTGGACGATGGGGAGAGTGGTGCTCTCGTCCCAGACCTCGATGACGGTGAGCGGTTCGCGCACGTCCGGGAAGACGCGGACGATGATGTGCCCGACCCCGACGTGCTTGTAGCTGTTGGTCACCAGCTCGGTAACCACGAGCCGGCCGACGAAGTCGTCGGCGTGCCCGAGCTCGCGGAACCGGTCGGTGAGGTAGCGGCGCGCTTTCGCGGGCGCCTCGTCGGACGGATCGAGGACGAGCGGCGCCGCCTCGGGCGCGAGCATGACCGCTGGCATCGGTGAACCTCCAGCCTGGACGGAGGCTGATCTCGAACGGGGCCAACCCGCCAAACCGGAAGAACCCGCCACGATCACCCTGTGTTATCGAACGAACACTATGAAGTCACAAGACGGCGTAGGATTCCCGGGTACCTGTGAAGCAGTGTCAGAACACTCACAACCGCTGTCGTTGGAAGTAACCCCCTCAGCGAGAGGCGTTATGCCGATGCAGAACAGAATCAAGCCCGAGTTCCTGAGCTTCGGTGCGGAGGTCAGGCGCCTCCGCAAGGCTGCTGGCTTCAATCAGCAGCAGCTCGCTGACCTGGTGAATGTGACACGCAGCTACATCACGCAGATCGAGTCCGGCCGGACGCGCTGCCGCCGAGATATGGCCCTTCGGCTTGACCGTGCGCTCAAGTCCGGGACGACCCTCGTCGAAGCCTGGGACGAACTACTAGAATCGATCAAGTCCGACAAGTACCCCGAACACTTCGCTAGCTACCCGAAGGCTGAGCAGTCCGCGATCATGGTCCGCGCCTACGAGGAGCGACTGGTGCCGGGGCTTTTGCAGAAGGAAGCCTATGCTCGCGTTCTCTTGAGAGATGAGGACGCAGTTAAAAACCGGATGCGACGGCAGGAGATTCTACACAGGAATCCGCCTCCGATCATCTCTGTCATTATGGACGAGACGGTCCTCTATCGTGAGGTTGGAGGGCCGGAGGTTATGAAGGAGCAGTTGGAGCACCTATGTGAACTATCCTTGAGCGGGAAGGTTCAGTTGCAGATTGCTCCGATTCGATACATCAGGAACGTCTGGGGATCTTTTCATATCGCCACTCGTCCCGACCACAAGCAGGTGGCGTATGCGATCAAGGCGTGGGGAGGTGAAACAACGACAGACCCCCGAAGAGATTGCAATGGCAAACGAGACCTTCGTGATCCTGCAATCGGAAGCACTGAACGTGAGGGACGCGCGAGCCCTGATTAGAAAGGTTATAGACGAACAATGGACATGACCAAAGCAACGTGGCGTAAGTCTTCTCGCAGTAGCGAACAAGGTGACGCTTGCGTTGAGGTTGCGCTAATGTCTCGTGTCGTTGTTTTCCGCGACAGCAAGGACCCGATCGGCCCTAAGATATTCGTAAGTTGTGGCGAATTTCGGCGCCTTGCTGAGGTGCTCAAGAGTTTGTAAGTATGGTTACCCTCTGCTGGAGCAAAATCTATGAAGACGATGGCTTCGAGTAGGACGGTATGGCGCAAGGCCACCCGCAGCACGGTAGAGGGTGACAACTGCGTTGAAGTTGCCGGAGCGTCGAGAGTCGTGGCATTCCGTGACAGTAAGGACCCCAACGGCCCGGTGCTCGTGGTGAGTCGTCGTGACTTCGGCTGCTTTGCTCAGGTGCTCAAGAACCTCTGACGGACGTAGCGCGACGGATGGTCCGATCAAGGTTCGCTCCTGCCTCTGACAAGCGATGAGCCTGGACGGGAAAGCCTGGGGCCACGAGAGCCTTGATCGGAGAGGTGATTGAAGAAAGATGGACCTGAGTGGGGCAACCTGGCGCAAGGCGTCCCGTAGCCACGATGACGGAGACCAGTGCATTGAAGTGGCATGCACCCTGGACCTTGTAGCAGTCCGAGACAGTAAGGACCCCAACGGCCCGGTGCTCGTGGTGAGTCGTCGTGACTTCGGCCGCTTCGCTCAGGCGCTCAAGAACCTCTGACGGACGTAGCGCGACGGATGGTCCGACGAGGTTCGCCCCTGCCCCTGACAAGCGATGTGCCTGGATGGGGAGAGAGAGCCTGGGGCGCACGATGGCCGTCCGTCAAAGCTCGTCACCCGCGAATGTGGTGTCATGCCCGGCGTGGACATCTGCGGGGTACGGGCGGAGTCGGAGCGACCGCCCCCGACCTGCGGGAGTCGGGCGCAGGCGGCGCCGTGAGCTACTGGAGTTCTGGCGTGATTACGGGTGAGCTGAAGAGCAAGATCGACCGCCCTCGGGACCGCCTGTAGCGGAGAGTGTGAGCAGTCGGCCGCAAATGACTTTGGCGATCTGGTGGGCCGGTCGCTTGTTGCAGCTGACGGGGAGCACATTGAGACCGGCCTCGCTCATTCGCATGGCAGCCTCCCGATAGAAGTGCACTTCGGCACCGCTGCTGCCCGGCGTGATCTGAAAACGGTTATGGGGTCCGCGCTCGGCCAGCCGTGCAGAGACGACCTTTGGATCGGCTTCGAGGATCACCGCGAGGTCCGGCGGATCGGTCGCCTCGTTGATGTTCCACAGGAAACCGGCGTCCACGCCGTCAAGGCGTTGGACCACCAGGCCCGAGGCGAGGTATCGGTCGGAGATGACCAGATGCCCGGCCATGAGCTTCGGCCGGATCTCCGTGACCAGGTGGTGATACCTGTCGGCGGCGTACAAACAGGCGAGCGCGGGGCCGGTGACGGTCTCGGTCAGCGCTCGGCACAACTCACCGATCGGACCGGACGACGGTTCTGCGGTCACGTGAACCTTCCGGCCTTCTGCCGTGAGGAGCCGGGCCAGGTGGTGAACGATGGTGGTCTTCCCGGCACCACTTGGCCCGTCAACGCTGACGAACAGCCCTTTGTGCCGTTCAGAAGAGGGCCGGCGGTTCGTCCGCACTTCTCATTCCCGGAATGTCGCGCAGCGCTTCGATCGTGCGGGCGCGTTCGGCCAGAAGTGTGAACAGGCGCGCGGTCACGAGCGCGTCATAGACCGCCCGGTGCGGTGTCAGTCCTTCGGGGAGGCCCTCAGCGAGGTTGAGGGACGTCGCCAGTTCGCCAAGGCGGTAGCTCTTCCTACCGGGAAGCAGACGCCGCGCGAGTTTGAGCGTGTCGAGTACCTCTGGATGTGGCCACGCTTCCCCGAGCTTGCGTGCCAACAGGCCCGCGTCCACGTGCGCGTTCTGCGCGACGAGGACCGTCCCATCCAACGCTTCTCGGACCTGGGGTGCGATGTGGTCGAACTTCGGCGCCTCGGCCACGTCGCTGTTCCGCAGGCCGTGGATGCGCGTGGCGAAATGCTTGATCGGCTCGTCCGGCTTGAGGAGCCACTGGACGCACTCGCCTACGGAACCGCCGATGATCGGAACGATGGCCAGTTCCACAAGGTCGGGCGGCTGCTGTCCGTTGCCCTCGACGTCCACGACGGCATACGTGAGCTCGGTCCAGTCGGTCACTGTTCCGGCACCTTCCATCCGATGTCGGCCCGACCGTGCCGACGCTCCCGATGCGGGTGAGCCGCGTCGTGCATCTGGAAGCCGAAACCGTGCTGCAAGAAGTAGCGCGGCTGCTCGTCCGGCAACCCGGACAGAACGGCTGCGCGGTCGGTGATGTCCTCGACCACCAGATCACGCGCATCGGGTAGCGAGCTGGCGGCTCGCTGGATCTCCTCGGCCTCGGGTCT
Source organism: Actinomadura formosensis NBRC 14204 (assembly GCF_001552155.1). Classification (GTDB taxonomy): domain Bacteria; phylum Actinomycetota; class Actinomycetes; order Streptosporangiales; family Streptosporangiaceae; genus Spirillospora; species Spirillospora formosensis. Next base: position 35,664 of record NZ_BCQQ01000043.1, read on the forward strand.
GCGGTGCGTGGACGCACAGAGCTTCACCTGACGTGCCGGGCAGATGTCGCATAGCTCACGGATGCCATAGTGGCCGTTGTAATCCGGGAGCCCATGGGCGAACGCCACGGCGCAGGAGGTCTTACGGAACAAGGCCCGGCTACCCGAGAACGCTGAAAGCACCCGCTTTTCGAGCGTCTCAGGGACGACCTTGCGACGGGCCGTCTCACCGTAAGGCTCGGGCAGATGGTTCGCCCGGTAGTACTCCGCGATCTGGTCGCGGTAGAAGAGGCCGGTGAATACGGTGGCGTCGGCGTGCTTGCTCAGCTCGTACGCTCGGTTCAGCTGCTCAGGTGAGTCGTTTAAGCCGGGGACCAGCGGACGCCAGTAGAGGACGGTGCGGTAGCGCCGCGACCGCGGTGCGCTCATGAGCTTCAGCGACTCGGCGGCGACGTGCGACGGGTAGGGCTCGATCCTTCTGTCATCGATGCCCGAGTAGGTGAACAGCAGCGTCACTCTCAGATGCCGGAGTCGATTGAGCCGATCGATGTCATCAGATGTCATCTGGTGGCGCGTGATGATCAGGACGTGGTTGGTCAACTCCCGCGCGTCCAGGGCCTCCGCGACGGCGAAGGTGTGCGGCCGGACGCTGGGCAGAAACGGGTCGGTGGCCCGGTTGAACACCTGCACCGGAGTGACGTGCGGCTGGAAGTAGCGATGATTGACCAGTTCCTTAACGGCTTCGGCATCCGTCATGAGGGCACGCGGCCGGCGCTGATCCCAGAGGCCGTAGGTGTGCCGGATGCAGTACGCGCAGTCCAGAGGGCAGCCCTGGATGTGGTTCAGGCTGAGGCCGCTCTTGCGGTACTCCACGACTTCGCGAGCCCGGACGGGAAGCCGGGCGATCTGATCCTGGCTGAGCAGAGGAACTCGGATGGGAGGCATGTGTCCCTCTCCCTTGCTGGCGGCCGGGGCGGGCGTGATTCGCTCTTAGCGCCGACAGTAGAGAGGAATAACAATCTTAGCTAGAAAGTTTCTCTATCTTTCTAGAAGATCTTCCCGCGAAGCTTTTGGGAGCAATCAGGAGCTATCCCGCGTCGTCCGTTTCGGTCTCTGGAGCGAGATCCTCGATGACGCGGTGGATGATCGTTCGCGCCGACCGGCCATAACCGGCGACGGCTGCGAGCTGTTCAAAGACGTGCCCGTAAAGCTCGATCTCCTGCGGTTGGGCGAGGTTCAGTTCGGCCGAGAAGGTTTCGACCATCACGCGGTCGTCGTTGAGCAACCAGAAGCCATGCGCGGGTGCCACCGCATATGCCGTCTCGAATCCGATAATGCCGAGTCTCACGTTGGGCAGTGCGGAAAGGGAGATCAGGCGATCCAGTTGCCCGAGCATCACCTCGGGTGGGCAGAGCCGGTAGCGCAGGGCTGCCTCGGTCAGGACGAAGTGGAAGCGCTTGTCCGGCCGGTACAGAATCTCCTGCCGTTTCACCCGTGCAGCCACTGCCTCATCGATGTCGTTGCGAACCTTGAACACGGTGATGCTCTGGGCGAAGCGGTAGCGGGCGTACTCGGCCGTCTGAAGCAGGCCGGGGACGAAGGTCGGCTCGAAGGCGCGGAAGAGTCGCGTCCTGGCGTCCAGCTCGGCGATCTCCTGTTGATGCGGTCGGAGGCCCGTCCTCAGCTGACGCTGCCACTCGGCGTGTTGGATTTCGAGCGTGTGCAGTGAGGCGAGAAGTGCTTCCGCCTCCCGCTCGCTCCCGGTTGCTCGCGTCCAACCGCGGATGTCGTCGTCCGTGGGCGTCTGCCGACCGTTCTCCAGCTTGGACACCTTGGACGGCGGCCATGACAAGGACTCCGCGAGCTGCCGGCCGCTCAGATCGGCCTGTCGTCGCAGCTCGCGGAGCCGTTTGCCCAGCGCGTCACGTGCTTCGTGAACGCTGGTGATTCCGGTGGTTCTCTTCGGTGGCAAATTCGTCCCGTCGCATGGCGCGGTGCCAAGCGGCATCACGCCAGTAGTTGTGCTGCACGATGACGGCAGGATCGTCGATGACCTCGGCGCCGAGGAAGTTCTCACACTCATCGAAGTGCATCTTCACCAGCTTCCGCGAGTCGAACAGCCAGTAGTCGTAGTTCGGTAGATCGGCCGCGTCGTTCCGGGCCAGGTAGCGGATCTCCTCGCCCGCCTCGTTGGTGTACTTGGAGCAGAAGACACCGAACCGGCTGTAGTCGGTCAGCGGTGTGGTGACGACCCGCACGCGCGTGAAGCGCCTGCCCTCGGCCGTGGCATCGCGGATCATGGTCAGCCAGTTATGGAACCAGGCCATGTCCACAGGCTCGCCCGCAACGAACTGACGCAGGGCCGTCGTCTCGTTGGCCGACTTGTACTCGTCGCGAGTCTCCAGGCGGAAGGCGGTGTGCTCGAAGGTGCGGAAGAGTTCGCTGAACTCCGCGCCGGGTGGGATCAGTCGACTCAGTGCTGTTCCCCCTCGCCAAGGTAGCGCCGGGCGTACATCTTGAGCACGTCCTCCGGAATCTCGATCAGGCTCTCGTGCTCCGGCACGGGGCCGACGTCGTCGAGCACCTGGGGATCGGTCACCTTCCAGCCCTGGGCGATGTAGGTGATCCGGTCGGTGCGGTCGGTGGCGAAGAGAGTGGGGGACTGGCCCTCCTGGGAGTCTGGATCCTTGCCGAGGAACCGAGCGCGCATGGCGCCTCCTTGCGAGAAATCGCCGGGAATGTTCTCCTTCCATGGTGCGTGACGGGCGCAGGTGTAGCAAGAGGGCGTTCGTCCATGTGAGCTGTGAGAGGCCGCCCGACCAGCGGATGCTGTTCTCGATGAAGGACTCGCCCCCGCACATCGCCGTCTCCGTCGACATGCTCGACACCGGGATCGACATCCCCGAGGTCGTCAACCTGGTGTTCGCCAAGCTCGTCCGGTCCAAGACGAAGTTCTGGCAGATGATCGGTCGCGGCACCCGCCTGTGCCCGGACCTGTTCGGGCCGAACATCGACAAGCAGAAATTCCTGGTCTTCGACCTGTGCCGCAACGTCGAATTCTTCAACCAGGACATCGCCACGGCCGAGGGCCGCGTCCAGCCGTCCCTCAGCGAGCGCCTGTTCCGGGAACGGACCGATCTTCTCTACGCCCTGGACCGGCAGGACCTTCCCCCGGAGCCGTCCCCGGAATCGGACGGGACGCGCACCGAGACCGGGCTCCGCCGGGATCTCGCCGCCCGCCTCCAAGAGGAGGTCTCGGGCATGAACCCGCAGAACATCGAGGTCCGCCGCCGCCTGGCGGAGGTCGAGCGCTACCAGGACTCCGCGAGCTGGCAGCGGCTCACCGCCGAGAAACGCGACGAGATCACCGAGAACCTGGCGGGCCTGCCCACCGAGTTCCGCGAGGACGAGAACAGCGAGGAGGCCAAACGGTTCGACCTGCTCGCCCTGCGCCTCCAGCTCGCCGTCCTGGGCGGCGACCCGGCGTACGACACGCTGCGCGGCCAGGTCCAGGAGATCGCCGAAGCGCTCCTCGACCCGACCACGCTGAACAATCCCGTCGTGGCCAAGCAGCGGGAACTGCTGTCCGACCTCACCCTTGACGAGTGGTGGCAGGACGTCTCCCTGCCGATGCTGGAACTGATGCGCCGCCGCGTCCGCGGCCTCGCCAAGCTCATCCAGAAGGCGAAGAAGGGCGTCCTCTACACCGACTTCCAGGACGAGCTGGGTGAACTCACCGAGGCGGAACTCAGGGGCGTCTCCCTCGGCACCAACCGGACCCGGTTCGAAACCAAGGTCCGCACCTACCTGCGCAGCCACGAACACGAACTCGCCGTGCAGAAGCTACTGCGCAACCGCCAGCTCACCACTCTCGACATCGCCCACTTCGAGGACGTCTTCATCGCCTCCGGATTCGGCACCCACGACGACATCGACCAGGTCAGCGGGGAGTACGGAAACCTCGGCCTGTTCCTGCGCTCCGTCACCGGCCTGGAGTACGAGGCCGCGACCGCCGCCTTCGACCACTTCCAGGCGGGGAAGAAGCTCTCAGCCGCGCAACTCGACTTCCTCCAGCTCCTCATCGGTTTCCTGGCCAAGAACGGCGTCGTGGACGTCGGCGCCCTCTACAGGCCGCCGTTCACCGGGCTGGCCCCCGGTGGCCCGGAAGACCTCTTCACCGACACCGAGGTGACGTCCATCCAGCACGTCCTGGAACACGTCCGCGCCACCGCCGTCCCCGCCGACTCCCAAGCCGGCTGACCGTTCGCGGTGCGCTGTAGCGGCCCGACGAGCCTGTATGGCGGGGGCTGTCGCTGTTCACTACTATCGGCCGGGTTCCCCGCCCTCTTGCCTCCCGGACCGGATGACCGATGCGTGCCATGCCCCTCGCCGTCTCCCTCGCCGGGTTGCTGCTCGCCTCTGGCTGCGCCGACGCCGGCAAGGCCGAGAAGGTCGAACCGCCGACCGTCAGGGCGGGCGGTGATCCCCGGCCCGCCGCGCCGCCCGGGGGAGCGTTCTCCAAGGAGGGCTGGTTCGGCGGCGCGGACGGCCTGCACGCGCGGGTGGACGTCAAGGGCGTCGAGCGGCAGGTCTCCAAGGCGGTGCTGCGCTACAGCGTGACTTCTCTGGATTCGACGGAGAAGTCCGTCCCGTTCGAGATCGCGTTGATCGATCCGGTGGGACGCAGGCTCTACAAGCCGACCGGGACGACGAGCGGCAGCGGCTTCGCGCCCGGGGCCACGCGCGAGATGACCGCCGAATACCCGCCGCTTCCCGCGGACGTCCAGAAGGTCACCGCGCTCACACCCGGGACGGCCGGGGAGTTCACCGGGATCCCGGTGGGCGGCGCGGCCTCGTCTCCGGCGCCGTCCCCGACCTCGGCCGCGCCCAGCGCGTCCCCGACCACGTCCGGGCCGCGCTCCAAGCCCTCTGTGGGCGCTGAGCCGTCCGTGGGCGCGCCGCTTCCGGTCCATCACCTCGCCGCCGTCTCCGTCCGTTTCAGCCGGGAAACCGGTGGACTTGTACGACATCGTGGAGGGCGAGACGAAGGACGTCACGTCCGGCATCTCCGATATGACGGTGAGCCTGCGCGCCGGTGTGCTGTTCGACGGTGACTCGGCCAAGCCGTCGAGCCGCGCGAAAGCCGTCCTGGACGAGATGGCGCGGCAGATCAAGGCGAAGGCCGCCGGCCCCCTGACGATCGAAGGGCACGCCGACGGCAAGGACGACGTGAAGCTCTCCCAGGACCGTGCCGACGCCGTCATGAAGGAGATGAAGACACGGCTCGGCGGCGGTTTCACCTACACCGCGACCGGCAGGGGGAAGGCCGAGCCCATCTCCAAGGACACTGCCCGCAACAACCGTGTCGAGATTTCCTATCAGGTGAAGGCAAGCGCGCGCGGCACCACCTCACCGGCGGCCTTCCGCCCGGAGGACGGCAAGACGGTGGCGACCCGCACGGCCCACTTTGGCGCCGACAAGAGGCGGCTGGAAGTCAAACCCTTCTACCGGGACGGCGCCTACATCGTCGCCGTGTTCGACATCGTGAACGAGGGTCCCGGCACTACTCCGCCTGACGCGTCCTACCCGAACCCCGACTATCCGGGAGGCGTGTTCGGGTCGTTCTCCATTCAGGTGCCGGGCGGCAAGGACGTCTACCGTGCCGTCCGCGTCGGCCCGGCGAGGCCCACCGGAACCGGCGTCTACCTCGACCCCGGACGCGCCACCTTCCTCACCGCCGTCGGCCGGCCCGGCCGGGGCTTCGTCTACCTGCCCGCGCCGCCCGGCAATGTCACGTCCGTGACGTTCAATGCGGGTCCCTTCGGAAAGGTCGAGAAGGTCCCCGTTTCATAGACCGATCTCGGCCCCGGTGCCGTTGGGCCGGTACCGCGACGTGTGGCGGACGAGCCGGGCGGATAGGTAAAGAGCACGGCAACGGATCGTCCGGCGGAGGTCATCCATGGGTATCGGCGTCAGTGTTTTCCTGATCACGTTGGGGCTGATCCTCAAGTTCGCGATCCGGTCGGATGCGATGACCGACCCGGTGGACGTCCACGTCGTCGGCGTCATCCTGATCATCGTCGGCGGGGCGATGGTCGTGCTGCAACTGGTGATGATGGCCCGCCCGCAGCAGCGCGGGCCGGGCTCCGACCAGCGGCGGGACGAGCACATGTACGACGGCGACAACCCGCCGCGCTGAAAGGCCGCGGGGCCGGCGCCGAGGTGCGGCGCCGGCCCCACGTGATCGTTCGTCAGCTCCAGGCGAGCATCCGGATCGGGTCCTCCAGCATGTCGCCGACATCGCGCAGGACGCGAGAGCCCAGTTCGCCGTCCACGATGCGGTGATCGAAGGACAGGGCGAGGGTGGTGACCTTGCGGATCGCCAGCTCGCCCTCGTGCACCCACGGCATGTCCCGGATCTGGCCGAACGCCAGGATCGCCGCCTCGCCGGGGGTGAGGATCGGGGTCCCGGTGTCCACGCCGAACACGCCGACATTGGTGATGGAGATCGTCCCGCCGGAGAGGTCGGCCGGGGACGCCTTGCCCGCGCGTGCCTTCTCCGTCAGCTCGTTCAGCGCGCGCGCGAGGCCGGGCAGGTCGAGGTCCTGCGCGTCCTTCACCTTGGGCACGATGAGGCCGCGGTCGGTGGCCGCCGCTATGCCCAGGTTCACGTAGCGCTTGACGACGATCTCCGCGCCGTCCGGGCCGTCCGCCCACGTGGAGTTCACCATCGGATGCCGCGCCACGGCGGTGAGCAGCGCGCGCGCCACCAGCAGCAGCGGCGACACCTTCACGTCCGCGAACTCGGGCAGTTCGCGGAGCCGCTTGACGGCCTCCATGGTGCGCGTCACGTCCACCTGGAGGAACTCGGTGACGTGCGGAGCCGTGAACGCCGAACCCGACACCGCCGCCGCCGTGGCCTTGCGGACGCCCTTGACCGGTATCCGCTCCTCACGGGAACCCGCCTGGACGGACGGCGCCTGAGGCGCGGCCTGCGCGGCGAGGACGTCGTCCCGCGTGATCGAGCCCTGCGGACCCGTGCCCGCGATGGTGGCGAGGTCCACGCCGAGGTCCTTCGCCATCTTCCGGACGGGCGGCTTGGCCAGCGGCAGCCCCCCGTCCCCAGGCCGCGGACGGGGAGCGGGCGCCTCCGGCCGCGCCGGAGCGGGCACAGCGGGCACAGCGGGCGCGGCGGGCGCGGCGCCGTTGGCCGCCTTGCGCGGCCGGCGCTTGGTCGTCCCCTCCTTGACCCCGTACCCGACCAGGACCGGCCGGCGCTTCGGCGGCTCCTCCGGAGCCATCATGCCCGGCTCGTTCGCGGTCGGCACACCCTCCTCGCGCAGCGCCGCCGCCTGCGCCGGCGGCTCGGACACCGGCGTCGCCACCCCGCCGCCGCCCGCGGCGTCCACCGAGATGATCGGCACGCCGACGTCCACGGTCTGGCCCTCGGTGACCAGCAGCTCGGCCACCACGCCGTCGAACGGGCAGGGCAGCTCCACGATCGCCTTCGCCGTCTCGATCTCGACGATGGTCTGGCCGTCCTCGACGGTGTCGCCGGGCTGGACATGCCACTTGACGATCTCGGCCTCCGTCAGGCCCTCGCCCACGTCCGGCAGTTTGAACAGTTTCGGCTCGCTCACCGGCGTCACCACGCGAAGGTACGGTCGACCGCGTCCAGGATGCGGTCGAGGTCGGGCAGGTAGTGGTCCTCAAGGCGGGACGGCGGGTACGGCGTGGAGAACCCGCCGACCCGCAGCACCGGCGACTCCAGCCGGTAGAAGCACCGCTCGGTGATCCGCGCGGCCAGTTCGGCGCCGAACCCGCTGAACACCGGCGCCTCGTGGACGACGACGCAGCGTCCCGTCCGGTTCACCGACGCCGTCACGGTGTCGATGTCGAGCGGGTTGAGCGAGCGCAGGTCGATGACCTCCAGCGAGCGCCCCTCCTCGGCCGCCGCCGCGGCGGCCTCCAGACACGTCTTCACCGCCGGGCCGTACGCCAGCACCGTCACGTGCTCTCCCGGCCGGACGACCCGCGCCTGATGCAGCGGGGTCCAGTCGGTGGAGTCGAGGTCGACCTCGGCCTTGTCCCAGTACCGGCGTTTCGGCTCGAAGAAGATCACCGGGTCGGGGGAGATGATCGACTGCTGGATCATCGAGAACGCGTCCACCGGGTTCGAGCACGTCACCACCCGCAGGCCGGCCGTGTGCGTGAAGTACGCCTCGGGCGACTCCGAGTGGTGCTCGACCGCGCCGATGCCGCCCCCGCACGGGATGCGGACGACGACCGGCAGCGACAGCGCGCCCAGCGACCGCATCCGCATCTTGGCGAGCTGCGTGATGATCTGGTCGGCGGCCGGGAACACGAACCCGTCGAACTGGATCTCCACCACGGGCCGGTATCCGCGCAGCGCGAGCCCGATCGCCGTCCCGACGATGCCCGACTCGGCGAGCGGCGTGTCGATGACGCGTTCCTCGCCGAAGTCCTTCTGCAGGCCGTCCGTGATCCGGAAGACCCCGCCGAGCTTCCCGACGTCCTCGCCCATCACGAGGACCTTCGGGTCGTTGTCCATGGCCTTGCGCAGGCCCTCGTTCAACGCCTTGCCGAGGGTCAGGGTGCTCACTTCGCCTCCTCCTCGAACGACGCCAGGTAGGCGGCGAACTGCTCCTGCTCCTCCGTCATCAGCTGATGACGTTCGGCGTACACCTCGTCGAACATCGACAGCGGCTGCGGGTCGGGCATCGCCCGGCACCCCTCGCGCAGTTCCTTGGCCATCCGCTTGGCCTCGTCCTCGATCTTCTCGAAGAACCCCGCGTCCGCCAGGTCGTTCCGGACGAGGTACGCCTTGACGCGCTCGATCGGGTCCTTGAGCTTCCACGCCTCCTCTTCGGCCTTCAGCCGGTAGCGCGTGGGATCGTCCGTCGTCGTGTGGGCGCCCATCCGGTAGGTGTACGCCTCGATGAGCGTCGGGCCCTGCCCCGTCCGGGCGTTCTCCAGGGCCTTCCTGGTCACGGCCAGGCAGGCGAACACGTCGTTCCCGTCGACCCGCAGGCCCGGGAACCCGAATCCCTGCGCCCTCTTGTAGAGCGGAATCCTGGACTGCTTCTCCAGCGGCTCGGAGATGGCCCACTGGTTGTTCTGGCAGAAGAACACGATCGGTGCGTTGAACACCGAGGCGAACACGAACGACTCGTTCACGTCCCCCTGCGAGGTCGCCCCGTCCCCGAAGTAGGCGATCGTGGCGCCGGCCGACGGCGTGCCCAGTACCCCGTCCCGCTGGATGCCCATCGCGTACCCGGTCGCGTGCAGCGTCTGGCTGCCGATCACGATGGTGTACAGGTGGAACCCGTGTTCGGCGGGATCCCACCCGCCGTGGTTGACGCCCCGGAACAGGCCGAGCAGCTTCAGCGGCTCCACGTCCCGGCACCATGCGACACCGTGCTCCCGGTACGTCGGGAACACCATGTCGTGCTCGGACAGCGCGCGGCCCGAGCCGATCTGCGCCGCCTCCTGCCCCAGCAGCGACGCCCACAGGCCGAGCTCGCCCTGCCGGGTGAGCGCCACGGCCTCCAGGTCGATCCGCCGCACGATCACCAGGTCGCGGTACAGGGCGCGGACTTCCTCGGCACCGAGGTCCAGGGGGTAGTCGGGATGCTCGACGCGCTCCCCCTCGGGGGTGAGCAGCTGGATGAGCTCGGGCTCGGTGAGCTCGGGGGTGTCGGGCGCGCCGCGCACGGAGTCGATCGTCATCGATGACACTCCTCGTTCAGGGCCGGAACACGGGATCGCCGCGTCGCCGGCCGATGTCAGCGGACTTGGCCCCCGGTAAGGGACAAAAGCCGCAATGCCATCGTGGCAGACATCACACCCTGCGATGCAAGTCCCGCCACTGTGATCCCTACCCGCACCTCCGCGCCCTGACCCCCATGTTCATTCGCGGGACAGGGCCCGGGTGGCGCCGGCGGCGACCGTCAGGCCGAGGATGAGGCCGGCGGCGACGATGAAGTTCGCTATCCACTGGTAGACGCCCTTGGGGGCGAACTCGACCTCCTGGCCGAGATTGCCGATGGGCAGGAGCAGGTCGAGCGTGTAGAAGAACGCGTTGAAGTGCGGCTTGTGGCCGTCGTCCAGGACGTCGGGCTTGTGGGTGGAGAAGACGATCGTCCCGAAGGCGAGGAGGCCGATCAGCCAGCTCGCGGCGCGGAACGGGCGGTAGCCGTAGCCGACCAGGAAGTCCTGCAGCCAGCCGACGATCTTGCGGGGGACGCCCTGCGTCCGGCGCCGGTCGCGGGCCTTGGCGAGCAGCACGGAGCGGCCGTCGGCGTCGAGGCCGAGGGAGCGGTAGGTCTGGGCGAGGCGCTCGTAGGGCTGCGGCGCGTAGCCGTCAGTGTCGCGGTGCAGCCATTCGAGGCGTTGGCGGGCGGTGAGCGGCGGATCGAGGGTCTCGTACTGGAGGCCGTCCAGCTGGAGGCGTTCCGGCCAGGACGCGGCGTCGTCGCGGAGCAGGTTGATGCGGGCATAGGAGAGGTCGGCGGTGCCCCTGATCGGTTCGGCGGTGCGGAGCAGGAGTTCCTCGGCCTGGATGCGCTGCAGGCTGAGCGCCGTCCCCCGCTCGTGGCGCAGCCGGGCGTCGCGGAAGCTGAGCTGGCCGGTGACGCGGGCGCCGGAGAAGCTGACGGCCCCGACGGCGGTGAATCCGTCCGAGCAGTAGATGTCGGTTTCGACGGCGAGGTCGTCGGCGTTCAGCGCGGTGCGCTCCGGGGCCGACAGGTTCGCGCCGACGAAGGAGAGGTAGCCGCCGACGCGGGCACCGCGCAGCCGGATCTCGCCCTCGGCGGTGAACCCGCCGTCGCAGAACACGTTCGCGGCCACGTCCAGGCGGCTCGCGTACAGGGCGGCGCCGGACGGGTTGTGGAGCCGCGCACCGCGGAAGATCAGCTGGCCGCCGACATGGGCGCCGGGCAGCCGGACCTCGCCGGTGGCCGTGAACCCCTGGTCGCAGTACACGTTCGCCTCGACGGTGAGGCGGTCGGCGAGCAGCGCGTCCCCGCCCGGATTGGCCAGCTGGACGCCCGACATGTTCAGGATGCCGGTGATGTTCGCCCCGTCCAGCCACAGCCCGCCGTTGATGCGGCTGCCCTCCAGCCAGAGGTGGCCGTCCACCCGGGTGCCGGACGCGACCAGCCCGGGCAGGCCGCAGCGCATCAGGTGGACGCTGTTCATGCTCGCCCAGTACAGGTGCGGCGCCTCGTCGAACGAGCAGCCGGTGAGCGCCAGCGGCACGGTGACCTCCGCGTGCCCGAGGTTCAGCGAGCCGGTGATGCGGGCGCCGCTGAGCCGGACGGCGGCGACCTGCCCCGGCTCGGGGTCCACGGCGCCGGCGAGGAGCGCGACGAGGACCTCGGCCCTGACCACCCGGTCGCGTCCCCACCGGTCGGACTGCCCGACGTCGTCGAAGGCCGGGTCGCCGGACGACAGGTCGACCGATTCGCCCTTCGGGAAGGCCTTCCAGAGGAGGCGTTCCGAGGGGGTCAGGTCCTCGATGTTCATCAGGTGGCTCCGGGGGGTGCGGATGGGTCGTGCTCGGCCATGGTGCCGTACGCTTCAGATCGTAAGTAAAAAGCGCAGATCAGTGAGGAGGCGGTCGTGGCGCGTGTCGTCGTGGACGTCATGCTCAAGCCGGAGATCCTTGATCCGCAGGGCCAGGCGATCGCCAGGAAACTGCCGCAGATGGGGTACGACGGGGTCGTCGCCGTCCGGCAGGGCAAGCGGTTCGAGGTGGAACTGGAGGGGGACGCCGACGAGGCGGCCCTGGAGCGGGTCAGCAAGATCGCTGAGACGCTGCTGGCCAATCCCGTCATAGAGAACTACGAGGTCCGCGTTCTCTGATCGGAAATGGCGCGGAGTACCGTTCGGTGCCGGGATGAAGTTGGTTCGTTCCATATCGTTTCCGCGGGCCGCTGAGATGCCCGGGAAAGACCGCAGGTATAGCGATTACGGAAGATTCCGCCGGGGAAGTGTTAGCTGCGTCGAGTCGTCGAGCACGCTCCGGGGCCGGGGGAAAAACGGGAAGCCCGGGGCCATGACACGAGGTGTCCGGGTGAACATGAGGTTCTCGCTCGCGCTGCCGCGCGAGGCGCTGAGCATCCCGGTGATCCGGCGGGTGGTGGGGGATGCGCTGCGGGGGCTGGGCGTATCCGATGACTGCGTCGACGACGTCCTGGTCGCCACCTCCGAGGCATGCACGAACGTCGTCCAGCACGCCCGCGCGACCGGGAAGTACGAGGTCACCGGGCAGGTGGACGGCGGCTTCTGCATGATGAAGATCATGGATTGGGGGCGCGGCGGGCCCCGCCCGGCGCCCGCGGACCGGGGCCCCCTGAGCGAGTCCGGACGCGGGATCGCGATCATGCGGGCACTGGTGGACGACCTGGACATCGACTCCTCGCCCGACCGGGGCACCATCGTTCACCTGCGAAAGCGGCTGACCTGGCGGGACGGGGCGCTGGTCCGGCGCCTCGACCGCAGCCTCATGCACAACGCCGGGTAGATTAGGACGCGCGCGGGGGGTATTGCGACGCGCGACGGGGTGATCGGCGGAGGAGAACCCGACCGTCCCGACCTCACCTCATTTCGGAGGAACAGAAGAGATGAACGCTGCCCGGGTAGGGATCATCACCTTCCCAGGTTCCCTGGACGATAAGGACGCCGCACGTGCCGTCCGGCTATCCGGCTCCGAGCCGGTCGCCCTCTGGCACGGCGACCACGACCTGCAGAGCGTCGACGCGGTCGTGTTGCCCGGCGGATTCTCCTACGGGGACTACCTGCGGGCCGGGGCGATCGCCCGGTTCGCGCCGCTGATGACCGAACTGGTGGCCGCCGCGGGCGCGGGACTGCCCGTGCTCGGCATCTGCAACGGCTTCCAGGTGCTGTGCGAGTCGCACCTGCTGCCCGGCGCGCTGCTGCCGAACGCCGGCCTGCACTTCGTCTGCCGTGACCAGCGGCTGCGGATCGAGAACGCCGACACAGCCTGGACCAGCGACTACGGCGAGGGCCAGGAGCTGGTGATCCCGATCAAGAACCGGGACGGCCGGTACACCGCGGACCGGGAGACCCTGAACGAACTGGCCGACAGCGGCCGGATCGTCGCCCGGTACGTCGACCTGAACCCGAACGGCTCCCTCGATGACATCGCCGGCATCTGCAACGAGGCCGGCAACGTGGTCGGGCTCATGCCCCACCCCGAGCATGCCGTGGAGTCGCTGACCGGACCGTCCACCGACGGGCTCGGCTTTTTCACCTCGATCGTCAAGAGACTGGTCAACGCATGAGTGAGCAACGGCCCCACGCTTCCGGACGAGCGGCACGGGACAACTCCGACGAGCCCTCGATGGAGTGGCTCGGCGAGCTCAAGTCCGACGCGGACGATCCCGAGCTCCAGCCCGTCAGCCCCGCGGTGACCCAGGGCTTCAAGGCCATCATCGAGGAGGACAGGCACGCCGACCAGTCCGGCGGGGCGCAGCCCGGCCCGCCCGCCCTCCAGGCGGCCTCCGATCCGTTCACCGATCCCATGTCCGATCCCATGTCCGTGCCGGACGGCGAACAGCCGCCCGTACCCGCCCCGAGCCCTGAAGGGCCCGAGCAGGATTTCGCGCGCGCCCTGGAGGAGGAGCGCGCCGCCGGCGACCCCACGTCCACCGTCGTGGACCCGTCGCTGACGATGCCCGACCTGAGCGGGTTCGCCGCGCCCCGCCCGCCGGCCGAGCCCGGCGACTCCGGCACCGGCCCCCAGCCGACCATGGGCACCGGCCCGCAGCCGAGGGTCGGTTCTGGTACCGGCCCGCAGCCCGCCATCGGCTCCGGTACCGGCCCGCTGCCGAGGGTCGGCTCCGGTACCGGCCCGCAGCCCGTTGTGGGCTCTGGGACGGGCCCGCAGCCGATCGTGGGCACGGGCACCGGTCCGCAGCCTGTCGTCGATCTCAACTCGGGTCCGCTGGCGCGTCCCGAGAGGCCCGGTACGGGTCCGCTGCCGCGCATCGGCCGCGGCACCGGCCCGCTGCCCGCGATCGGCTCTGGTACCGGCCCGCTGCCGAGGGTCGGCTCTGGCACCGGCCCGCAGCCCGTCGTGGGCTCCGGGACGGGTCCGCAGCCGGTGGTCGGGCCCGGCACCGGCCCGCAGCCCGTCATCCACCCGAACACGGGTCCGCTCGCGCTTCCGCGCGCCGAAGGTCCCGGTACGGGTCCGCTGCCGCGCATCGGCCGCGGCACC
>NZ_BCQQ01000044.1 GCF_001552155.1 Actinomadura formosensis NBRC 14204
CGCAGCCCCCGCATGATGGCGGTGTGCAGCGCCGCACCCATCGCGGGACCGACGAGCCCGACCACGACGATCAGCGCCGGCCAGACCGGCCAGCCCCACCGTTCGGTGAGGTGCCAGTACAGGAACGTGCCGAACATCGCCTGCGCACCATGGGCGAAGTTGAAGATGCCCGAGGTGTTGTACGTCAGTACGAGCCCCGAGGCCGCGATGAAGTACACCGATCCCAGGACCAGGCCCAGGGTGGTGTAGGTCAGGAACGTCGTCATGTGTTCGCCGCCTCCGGCGGTCGGATCAGGAGGACTGGGGCTTGATGACGTCGCCGGTCAGGAACTTCGTCGCGATGCGGTCGTCGTTCAGCTTCGTCCCCCAGCTCTTCGGGTCGGTCTTGACCAGGTACTCGTCGCTGCAGTCGAACTCACCGACGTTCTTCGGGTAGACCTGCTCGTACTTGGTCTTGTTGAGCTTCACCATCAGCGAGCAGGAGCCCGGCTTGTTGGCGCCCGGGTCGGTCGGCGTGTGCAGGCCGCCGCCCGTCCACTCGTGCACCTTCGACAGCTCGTTGATGACGCACTGCCGGGTCAGGTCCGAGCCGCACTTCTGCGCGGACTGCGCCCACAGCAAGAACGCGGAGGTCGCCTGCATGCCGAGCATCGCGACCTTGCCCTTCCTCGCGTTGACGAGGTCCATGTACTGCTTGACCGCGGGGATCTTGCCGGCGTTCTCCAGCGGCTGGAAGAACATGCTCACATGGAGGTTGTCACCGGCGCCCGCGGTGTTCCACTGCGCGACCTGCCGGCTGTACCAGGTCGACTCGAACACGTACTTCGGCTTCGCGCCGACCCGCTCGATCGACTCCAGCAGGCTGAACTGGCCCGGGTCGGGCGAGTCGGACGACCACAGGTAGCCCGCCCCGCACTTCTTGATCTTCTCGGCGAACGGCATGTAGCTGCTCTCGCCCTTGTCGTTCAGCCGGACGCCGCACTTCAGCGGCTTGACGCCCATCCCCCGCAGGGCGCTCTCGATCTTGCTGGTGCCGGTGCTGACCGCCGGGGAGGTGGACAGCAGGATGTCCGTCTTGTCCTTGAAGTCGGGGAACAGCTTCTCCGCGATGCGCAGACCGCCGATGTTCATCAGGTCCACCGGGTACGGGACGGCCTCGTACTTCATCGGGCCCATCGTGGCGTTCGGGCCGACCGTGAACCCGGCGACCGTCGGCAGCTTGCAGCCGACCCGGTACTGCTCGGCGGCCTCGTCCATCGCGAAGCCCTGCCCGACGAGCATGAAGTCCTGCTTGCAGGACTCCTGCATCACCTTCGCGGACTGCATGTAGGCGGCGTCGTACTGGTTGCCCTTGATCTTGCGCCCGTTGATGCCGCCCTGCTTGTTGCACCAGTCGATCATCGCGGCGACGGCGTCGCCCATCTCCTTGGACAGGCCGGGCGCGGCGGTGAAGCCGCGGTCGTCGCCGAACCCGATGCTGATCTGGTCATCGGTGACGCCCTGGTCGGTCTTGCCCTTGGCGTCGCCGGGGCCGCACGGGGACGGCAGCGTCCCGAACGACTTGCTCGCCCCGGCCTGGCCGCCCGAGCCGTTCCCGCCGGACGTGCCGTCCGTGCCCGAACGCTCGCTGGAACAGGACGCGGTCACGAGCGCGACCGCCAGGGCGCCTGCCGCGAGGCGCCCGATCTTGTCGACCTTCATCGGTCGTACTCCTTTCACCGCACAGCGGTGCTGTTTCAAGCAGGCGGGGGACGGGGTTGTGGGTACGGTCCAGCACCGGCGGTCCTCTGGTGACGCCGGCCGGTGGTGGTGACGGGAGGCGGTGACGGGAGGCGGTGACGGGGTGTGGTGAAGAGGTGAGGTGGGACGGGGTCAGCCGAAGTTGGCCTGGCCGCCGTCCAGCGGGATCGTCGCGCCGGTGAGGTAGCGCATGGCCGGCTGGACGAGCGCCACCACGGCCCGGCCGATGTCGGTTTCGCAGTCGCCGATGTAGCCGAGCGGGATCGTCTTGCGGAACTCCTCGGCCGCCTCGGGGTTGTTCTCCGCCCACCACTTCAGGCCCGGTGAGAGCGCGTGGGGGGCGATGTTGTTGGCGCGGATGCCGTCCGGGCCCCATTCGGCCGCGGCCGTCCGGGTCAGCGAGCGAAGGGCCTGCTTGGCGGCGGCGTAGGCGCCGTACGTGGCCGGGTCCCAGCGGACCATGGCGGACGTGACGAGGTTGATGATGCTGCCTCCGCCGCGCGCCTTCATGTGCGGGTGGCACGCCTTCATGAACGCGAACGCCGCGAACGGGCCGGTGACGAACCCCTTCTGGAACTTCGCGTCGCTCATCTCCAGCAGCGGGCCGTAGGAGCCGGAGTAGGCGTTGTTGACGAGGATGTCGATCCCGCCGAAGGTCTCGGCGATCCGCTCGACGACACCGGGGATCGCCTCGGTGCCGGCGATGTCGCACACGAACGGCTCCGCCTTCGCGCCCCGCTCGCGGATCAGCGCGCAGGTCGCGTCCAGTTTGGCGGCCGTCCGGCCGAGGACGGCGATCGCGGCGCCCTCGGACGCCAGCGCGAGCGCGATGCCCTGCCCGACGCCCTGGCCCGCTCCGGTGACGATGGCGACCTTGTCGCTGAGACTCTCCATGGGTACTCCTACTCAGTCCTGCTTGCGCGCCCAGCCCGGTCCGCCGGGTCATGCCCGGCCGGTCCGGTCTGCTCAGTCCTGGTGCGGTCATCGTGATGTGACGCGGCGCACGTAAAAGGTTCAGTCCCGCTCAGCGGGAACGCGTTCGTCACGGGACGCTCCGTGACGGTCCCGCTGAGCGGAATGCCCTGGTGAAGCCGGGGATGCGGCGGCCGACAATGAGCCGTCCGGCGAGGAGGAGGGGTCCGATGGAGACGATTCGGAAGCTGACCGGTCCCGGCGGCGAGTTCGAACTGAGGGAGGAGGACGTGCTCGGCGCGCGGCTGCCCGTGTTCGCGGGCCGCGCCCGCAGCCTCGGCGAGGTGCTCACCCGCTCGGTGTCCTACGGCGACCGGGACTACCTCGTCACCGCGTCCCGCCGGATGAGCTTCGCCGAGCACGCCGCCGCGGTCGCGTCCATGGCCAAGGCGCTACGGGACGATCTGGGCGTGCGCCCCGGCGACCGCATCGCGATCAACGCCGCCAACAGCCCCGAGTGGATCGTGTCGTTCTGGGCGACGATCGCCGTCGGCGGCATCGCGGTCGGCTACAACGCCTGGTGGGCGCCGCGCGAGATCGAGTACGCGCTCGGGCACACCGACCCGAAGGTCGTCATCGCCGACGAGAAGCGGGCCGCGCTGATCTCCGAGGACGTGCTGACGATCGAGAAGGACGTCCCGTCCCTGATGGCCCGCTACCCCGACGCCCGCTTCGAGATACCGGAGGTCGCCGAGGACGACCCCGCGGTCATCCTGTACACGAGCGGCACGTCGGGACGGCCCAAGGGCGCCGTCCACTCGCACCGGAACCTCACCTCGGTGATCGAGTACCACCGGTTCAACGACGCCATGATGGCCGCGTTCGGCATGGACCCGTCGACGCGCCGCTACCTGCTCGCGCTGCCGCTGTTCCACATCGCGTGCCTGCACAACCTCGCCGTCCCGCGGCTCGCCACCGGCACCGCCGTGATCCTCCACGAGGGCGGCTTCGACGTGGACAGGGTGCTCGGCCTGGTCGAGAGGGAACGCGTCACGAACTGGGGCGCCGTCCCCACCATGGCGCACCGCATGGTCGAGCACGGCGACCTGTCGAAGTACGACCTGTCATCGCTCACCGCGTTCTCGCTGGCCACGGCGCCGTCCTCGCCCGCGTTCAAGGCGCGGCTCCAGACGGCGTTCCCGCCCGCGAAGGGCGGTCTCGTCGACAGCTACGGGCTGACCGAGTCGTGCACCGCCATCTCCACCGCCACCCCCGCCGATCTCGCCGAGGCGCCCGGGACGCTCGGCCGTCCCACGATCGGCGTCCAGCTGGAGATCCGGGACGCCGGCAACAGGCCGGTTCCGGAGGGCGTGGAGGGCGAGGTCTGCGTCCGCAGCGCCTACAACATGATCGGCTACTGGCGCGATCCCGAGGCGACCGCGCGGGCCTTCGACGAGGACCGCTGGATGCACACCGGCGACATCGGCGTGATCGAGCAGGGCCGGCTCCGCCTCACCACCCGCCGCTCCGACCTCATCATCCGCGGCGGCGAGAACGTCTACCCGGCCGAGATCGAGAACGTCCTCGCCGAATACACCGGGGTCCGGGAGTGCATCGTCATCGGCGCCCCGCACCCGGACCTCGGCCAGGAGGTCGCGGCGGTCGTGGTCGCCAACGGCCCGCCGCCTTCGCCGGAGGACCTGGCGGCCTTCGCCCGCGAGCGGCTCGCCTACTTCAAGGTCCCGACCCGCTGGCACATCACCGCCGACCCGCTCCCCCGCAACGCGACCGGCAAGGTCCTCCGCAAGCAGGTCGAGGAGGCGGTGTCCTGACCCTCCAGGACCGGCCGCGAAGGCCCCGGGCGAGTTCACCGACGACCGCACGGTCCTCGCCCGGGACCTCCCCGCCAGGGGGCCGGCCGGCCTCGACCGGGCGGCCTACAGCCATTCCGCCTGGAAGAGCTGGTGCGGGATGCCGTCGCTCCAGCGGCCGGTCGAGGCCAGGGACGCGGTGAGGCGGCCGAGTTCGTCGGCGGCCATGACACCGCGTTCGCCTTCGACGACGACGATGAGGTTCTCGTCGGCGTGGTCGATGTACGGGTGGCCGGTGTGGTTGCTGGAGACCAGGCATGGCCTCACCCGGGCCTGGCCGAACGCCGCAGCCGTTTCCGCGGGGAGCAGTTCCCGCAGGAGGGTGAGCGTCGGTGCGATGTCGTCGGTGGAGCCGCCGGTGCGGACCCACGCGGAGATCTCGTCGCGTGTGGTGAGGGGGTTGCCGAGCAGGCTGTCGCCAGAGCACTTGATGTACCAGCGGCCGTCGGGGTAGCGCAGTGGCGACATGACGATGCCGCCGTAGAGGAGCTTCTGGCCGCGCTGCTTGAAGTACATGATCGCGGGCAGCTCGACCGCCGCCGGGTCGGGGACCTCGACCAGGACGACGGTGGCGCCGAAGGTGTCCATGGCGAGCCTGCGGGGCAGCAGGCCGCCCGCGTTGGTCGACGCTCCCGTGGCGACGACCACCGTGTTCGCGGTCCACGACGAGCCGGACCGGGCGGTCAGCCTCCGGCCGGGTCCCTCGGCCGTGATCGCGGTGATCTCGTCGCGGACGAGGGTGGCGCCGGCGGCCGTGGCGGCGGTGAGTTCGGCGGCGGTCAGGCCGCGCGGGTTGACGATCAGGGCGTCCCGCTGCACCACGCATTCGTGTCCCGGCTCGAAGGTCAGGCCCGGGTACCGGTCCCGGAGCCGGGCCGCGGAGAGGTGTTCGACGGGGTGCCCGACGTCCTCGGCGTTCCGCTTCAGCCTGCCGAGGTCGAACCACTCGGACGGCTCGCGGCCGTCGAGGGCGGCGGGCATGACGGCGAGCGAGTGGACCGGATGGGTGAACTCCACACCCGTGCGTTCCGTGAGTTCGCCGAACCGCCGTATCGAGCGGGCGGCGAGCAGCGAGGCGACGAGCGGGACTTCGAGGATGTGCCCGAGCCTGCCCTGGTCGTAGTGGCCGGACCACACGCCGTCGTGGCCGGCGTAGTCCGGGGGCTCCGCGGGGCCCACGATCAGGACGTGTGCGCCTTGGTCGGCGAGGTGCCGGGCGGTGGCGGCGCCGATGGGGCCGGCACCGACCACGGCGACGTCGAATCCGGTGGGTTGCTGCACGGGAATGCCTTTCGTTAGGGGGCGCCGGAGCACGGAGCGGGGCTCTCGGGCCCCGGGCTCAGAACACGCGGCGGGTCTGGGCGGTGGTGTGATGCAGGGCGAGGCCGAGCCGCGGCATCACCTCGTGCAGGAACGGCTGCGGGTCCACGCACGCTTCGGGCGCGAGGACGCCGGTGCGGTCGATCTCGCCGTCGACGAGCCGCCGCAGGAAGGCCGCGGCGGGAATCGCGGTCATGTCGGCGCCGTCCTCCAGAACCCGGTTCGCCATGTCGTGGTGCGTCTCGATGACCACGGACGCGGCGGCGCCGTCCTTCTCGCCTTCGGCGCGGATGTGGAAGACCGAGCCGATCGGGGCGTCGGAGACGTCGATCTGGACGGCGCGCCCGCCTTCCGGTGTGCAGAAGTGGCGGGCGAGGAAGGACTGCGGCGACATGGGGAGGTCACCGCGTTCGGAGCTCATCAGGCCGAGTCCGGCAAGCCGCCGGTAGATCTCGTTGCCTTCGCTCTGCCACCAGGTGAACCGGCTGGTGGCCTCCTTGAGGCCGGGGATGAACCGGGGCAGCGTGATCGGTTCGGCGTGTCCGAAGTAGCCGAACTCGCGGCGGCCGTACGGGGGGAGCAGCTCGAACGTCTTTGGATCGCTCCAGGCGGGCACCTTGCGGTACTCGCCGTCGAGGAACTGGGTGATCTCGCCGCTGAGCGAGTGGAACATGTGCTCCAGGATGGTCGGCCCGAGGTTCGCGACGAACGGGAGGCCCATGACCACGTGGACGGCGTCCGCGCGGTCGAGCCCGTCGCACGCCCAGCGCGCCATGAGGTTGGTGGCGCCGGGCGCGACGCCGCAACCGGTGAGGACGGCGACGCCCGCGGCCTTCGCCCGCTCGTCGTACGCGGGGTCGGTCACCAGAGCCTCGGCGACGTCGAACTCGTCGCAGATGTCGATGTAGTGCGCTCCGGTGTCGATGGCGGCGCCGACGATCGGCAAAGCGAAGCGGTAGAACGGGCCCACGCCGTTGAAGACCACGTCGGCGTCCGCGACGACCGCGGCGATGCTCTCCGGGTCGGTCGCGTCGAAGCGTGCGTGCCGGGCGCCGATGGCCTCGCCGAGGGCCTTCGCGCGGTCGGCGTCGAGGTCGGCGACCACCAGGTCGCCGACGCCGTCGAACGCGGCGGCGCTGCGGGCGACCCGGCTCGCGACCGAACCGCAGCTGAGAATGGCGACCTTCATGTTTCCTCCGTGGAAAGGGCGATGGGGGCGGGGCCGGCGGGTGGCCGGGCATAAAGCCGCGCGTATAACCGTGGCCGTGGAACAGCCCCGAAGGCGATGCCGATCACGTCCCTGCGGCCTGGCCACCACGGGGCGTAGTTCATGATGGGACCAGGACAGCGCTAAAGTCAACAGTGAGACCCTTTAGGGGATGAGATGAGCGACGGCACCACCCGGCGGGCAGCCCCGCCCTCCCGTCCAGAGGGCGCGGCGCCAAGCGACGCCGCCCAGACGCCGCGTGAACGCGTTCGCACCGGCGGACGCAGCGAACGGGTCCGCCAAGCCGTCGCGCAAGCCGTCCTCGATCTGCTCGCCGAACGCGTCGTCGACTTCGGTCCCAGCGAGGTCGCCGCCCGCGCGGACCTCAACCGCAAGACCATCTACCGCTGGTGGCCCACGTTCGCCGACCTGGTCCGCGAGGGGCTCAACGCCCATTCACGCGGCGTCGAAGTGCCCGACACCGGCTCGTGGGAGCAGGATCTCCGCGAACTGGCGCACCGCCTCGCGCTGTTCTTCGCGAGCCCCGTCGAGGTCAGCACCAACGCGATCATCGCCTCGCGCCGCACACCCGAGTTGAGCGCGCTCATCTTCGAGCACTTCGAGCCGGTCCAGGAGTCCTGGCGCGCCGTCGTCACCCGCGGCATCGCCCGCGGCGAGGTCCACCCCGGCTGCGCGCCGGGGACGGTGCTGAACATGCTGGTGAGCCCGCTCATCCTCACCCCCCTCACGCTCCATCGAGCCGCGACGCGGCAGGAGGTCGACACCCTCGTGGACCTCGTTCTCCGCGCGACCCGTCCCTGAGCGGACCGTCCCCGAGCGGACCGTCCCCGAGCGGACCGTTCAGGGACGGCGGGTGTGGGACAGGAGCGCGGCGGCCGGCCCGGACGGGGTGGTGCCGGTCCGCCAGACGGCGCGCAGCGACCGCTCCAGCGTCACCCCGTCGATGGGGATTTCGGCGAGCACGCCGGTGGCCAGGTCGGCGGCCACGACGAGTTCGCTGATCAGCGCCGGGCCCGCGCCCGCGACGACCGCGTTCCGCACGGCGGTGCCCGAGCCGAACTCCAGGAGCGGCGGGGCGAGGCGCAGACCGTGCGCGGCCATCGCCTGAAGGGCGGCCTGCCGGGTGCCCGAGCCCGCCTCCCGGCTGATCAGCGGGGTGGCGGCGACCTCGGCGGGCGGGACGGGACGGTTCCGGCGCGTCCAGCGGTGGCCGGGCGGCGCGACGAGGACGAGCCGGTCCCGCGCGACGGTCCGGGAACGCAGCCCGGCCGGGCGGCCCGGCGACTCGATGAAGCCGATGTCGACCTCGCCCCGCCGCGCGAGCTCGCAGACGTGCGCCGAGTTCGTCACCCGCATGCCGACGTACAGGTCCGGGTCGGCGCGGCGCAGGTCCCCGATCCAGGCGGGCAGCAGGTGCTCGGCGATGGTGAGGCTGGCCGCGACGGTGAGGTTGCCGGTGTGCTCGCGGCGGAGCGCCTCGACGCCGTCGCCGAGCGCGTTCAGGGCGTCCAGGACGCGCTGCGCCCACCCGGTCACCAGCGTCCCGGCGGGGGTGAGGGACGAGCCGCGCCGGGTCCGCTCGACCAGCCGGACCCCGAGCCGGCGTTCCAGCCGGGCCAGCCGCTTGCTCGCGGACGGCTGGCTGATCCGCAGTTCCCCCGCGGCGGCCGTCAGGCTGCCCCGCTCGGCGACCAGGACGAGCAGCCGCAGCGAATCGATGTCGGGGTGATAGGTCATGCCCGCAGGCTATGACGTAAGGCCGAACCGGCCGGTACCGGGACCGCGGACGGCGCGCAAGCCTCGAAGCATGAGCACAGTGGAGGCGGCTCGCCCGGAACGGGCGAAAGCATGGTGGGGCCGGACGGGGCCCGGGATCGCGGTGGCGGCGGGCGGCGCGGCCGTGGCGATGGCGATCAACCGGCTCGTCCCCGCGCTGAGCGCACTGACCGTCGCGGTGCTCCTCGGCATGCTGGCCGGCGGGGCGCTGCCCGCGGTGCTGTCCCACGGCCTGCGGTGGGCGACCCGCGCGTTCCTGCGCGCCGGCGTGGTCCTCCTCGGCCTGCAACTCAGCCTGACCGAGGTGGTGCGGCTCGGGCCCGGCATGGTCGCCGTGGTCGTGGCCACCGTCCTGCTCGCGTTCACCGGGACGCTCGCGCTCGGCCGGCTGACCGGCGTGCCGCGCGGCCTGGGGCTGATGGTCGCGACCGGGTTCTCGATCTGCGGGGCCTCGGCGATCGTGGCCATGGACAGCGTCGCCCACGCCAGGAAGGAGGAGGTCGCGACCGCCGTCACACTGGTGACGATCTACGGCAGCGCCGCCATCGCCGCCGTCCCGTTCCTCGGTTCCCGCGTGTTCGGGCTGGAGCCCGAGACGCTCGGCATGTGGGCCGGGCTGAGCGTCCACGAGGTCGCCCAGGTCGTGGCGGCCGCGTCCCCCGCGGGCACGGCGGCGGTCGGCACGGCCGTGATCGTGAAGCTGACCCGGGTGGTGCTGCTGGCGCCGATGGTGGCGGGGATGGGCGTCCTCGAACGCAGGGCCGGCCGTACCGCCGCCGGGAAGCGCCCGCCGATCATGCCCCTGTTCGTCGCCGGCTTCCTGGTCATGCTGCTGCTGCGCAGCGCGGACGTCGTGCCCGTCCCCGCCCTGACGGGGGCGAAGGACATCTCGACGGTGCTGCTGGCGGCGGCGATGTTCGGGCTGGGGACGTCCGTCCGTGTCGGCGCGCTGCTGCGCACGGGCCGGCGCGGCCTCCTCCTCGGCCTCCTTGCGACCCTCCTGGTCGGCGCGGTCTCCCTCACCGCCCTCATGATCATCGGCCGCTGAGAACTGTCGGAGGCGGATGGTCGACTGGTCGGCCATGAACGAGGAACACTTCTGGGACGTGATCGAGGCGGCTTGGGCGCCGCTGGGCGGCGGGGTGAACCGGACGCGCCGGGCCCTCGCGACCCGTGACCCGGGCGGCGACGTCTGGGAGATGCCGGAGCTCGCCCGCGTCGAGAGCTCGCTGGAGGAGTTCCTGGAGAACCTCGCGGCCGCGACCGGGGACCTGTCCTCGGCGGAGCTGACCGACCTGGACCGGGTACTCGAACGCAAGCTCCACGACATCGACCGGGCCGACATCCACGCGGTGACGGACGGCTCCGACGACGGCTTCCTCTACGCCCGCGGCCTGATCGTCGCCCTCGGCCGCGCCTTCTACACCGCGGTGGCGGCCGACCCCCGCATGGCGATGCCGGACGGCGAGTGCGAGGAGATGTGCTACTTCTTCGACCGCCTGCACCGCGAACGCTACGGGACGCACACCGAGACGGGCTCGGGCATCACCCGCGAATCATGCTCGAACCCGTCCGGCTGGCCCACCTTCTGATCGAGCCCCGCGAATTACAGTGCTGACTACCCGCTCGGGTCGAGTTTCCAGCATCCGGCACGGGCGACCCACGACTCCGACCATCCGATCGCTGGGAGGGAGACCGTCCGCTGAGGCGGTCTCCCGCATGAGAGGAGAACAATGCGTGCCTCACGCGCATGTACGCGCATCATGGCCGCGGGCACCACGGCGCTGGCCGTTGGCGGCCTGACCGGCGCACCCGTGCTGGCCGCGGACGCGCACCCGCCCGGCCAGGGCCGTCCGGTTCCCGCGGGCTTTCGCGCGCAGTCCACCACGTGGCCCTTACCTCGGTACGGCTGGGTGCTCGGCAGCGCGCCGTGTACGACCGGGCAATGCACCACCGTCGTCACCACCCGGGACGGCGGCGGCACCTGGTCGGCGGTCGGCGCGCCGGCCGCGCCGCTCGCGCCACCCGGCGAAGCCGGCGTCACGGAGATCAGGTTCGCGGACCCCCGGCACGGCTGGGCGTTCGGGCCGTCCTTCTTCCGGACGTCCGACGGCGGACGCGACTGGCGCGAAGCCCCACTGCCCGGGAACGGACGGCGCGTGCTCTCCCTCGCCGCCGGCGCCGGAACCGTCTACGTCGCGGTCTCACCGTGTGCGCCGGGCGAGGAACCCTCGGCGTGCCGCAAGCCGCCCTCCGTCTGGCGCGCCGGTGTGCGTCACGGAAAGTGGCGGCGCGTCCCGGTGAAGCTACCGGCCGGGGCCGCGGACGGTGTCGTCATCGCGCTGCACCACCGCACCGCCTACATCGCCGTGCCCGGTCCGGCGGGGCAGCCCGACACGTTCTTCGCGAGCGTCACGGGACGCCGCTGGTCGCCCCGGCCGTCACCGTGCGACAAGCGGCAGGCCGAGGCGCTCGTGGACGTCGCGCCGATGCCGCGCGGCCGGGTGGCGTTGCTGTGCGTCGGCGACGCGGGCTTCTCGAAGGCCACCAAGCACGTCTTCCGCTCCGCCGACACCGCCAGAACGACGTCGGACGCGGGCACCACACCGCGGTTCGGCATCCAGTCCGGGCTGGCGGCCACCCCCGCGGGCACCCTCGTGGTCAGCTCCGTGTCCTCCGGGAGCTGGCTCTACCGCAACACCCGCGGCCGGAACTGGGGCACGGTCCTGGACATGGCCGACGGGGGCAGCGGCTGGAACGACCTGCTGTTCACCACCGGCAGGGACGGTTTCGTCGTGTACGGCCCGGCCGCCGGATCGGACCGGGCCGGCGTCCTGCTCGCCACTCACGACGCGGGCGGGCACTGGGCCCCGGTGAAGATCGGCCCCTCCGCGGCCGGAGGCGGCCGGTAGCCGCGGCTTCGATCATCGGCGCCAGGCGGCCATCACGTCGGCCGGGGTCCAGGTCAGGGCGACGCTGTCGGTGATGTCCGTACCGGAGAGCGAAACCACGACGAGCCCTGTGGTCGCCGGGTCCAGGCCGGGCACCTCGGTGGCGGCTCGGCGGAGGTTCGCCAGGTCGTGGTCGTCGAACGGGCCGTTGAGCCATTTGATCGAGCCGACGAAATGGATCCGGTTCGCCACGGGGGCGCGGTCGGCGCCGACGAGGTCGATTTCGGGATCGAAGCGGCGGTTCCACCAGCCGCCGACCGCTCCGACGTCCGGCCAGGGCAGGTCCGCCAGTTCCAGAGCCTGGCGGATCAGTGGTTCCACGGCCCGGCCGCGCCAGGACGTCCAGCGGCGTTCGATCACCCGGAAGCCCGCTTCCGGCCGCCCCCGGCGGGCCTGCTCGTGGGCCGCCCGGAGGACCGCCAGGTAGAGGCGCATGTTGCTGTCGGCGATCCGGTACAGGGCGGGTTTGCCCGGCTTCGTGGACAGGGGCTGGTCCGCGACGACGACGTGTTTCTCCCGGGTGAGCCGGCGCAGGAGAGGCGACAGGGTCCCCGACGGGAGCGCTTCGCCGCGGCCGCCGGCCGCGGCGGCGATGTTCGCGTGTGTCCGGTCGCCGGAGCCGATGGCCTCCAGGACGCGCCGCGCCGTGTCGGGGTTGGGGAACTCTGCTAGAAGGGACGCCTCCGGGACGCTGAACAGGGCCGCGGCCGGGTCGGCGCACTCGTCCCGCATGAAGTCCAGGGCGGGCGTGCCGTGGGGCCAGGTCCGGACGATGCCGGGCAGCCCTCCGGAGACAAGGTGCGCGTCGATGGCGTCGACGGCGTCCAGACCGAGCGCCTGACCCACGTCGGCCGGGTTCAGCGGGCCGAGCACCAGGTTGTCGGCGCGCCCGTAGAACGGGCGGTCGTAGGCGGTGAGGCGCTCCATCATGTGCAGATCGCTGCCGAGGAGCAGGAGCAGGACGGGCTTGGCCGACAGCAGCCGGTCCCACGCGGTCTGCAGTGCGCCGTCGAACACGGGGTCCTGCTCGGCGAGCCACGGCAGTTCGTCCAGCACGACGATGGACGGAGTGTCCGGCAGCGCCGACGCCAGGACCCTGAACGCGTCCGGCCAGTTGCCGCTGTCCAGCCGGGGGACGAGTTCGGGCTCGCTCGGCAGCGCCGACTCCTTGAGGTCGCGTGTGAACGCGGCCACCGCCTCGACGGGCGACGCCCCCTTGGTGGCGGCCGAGAAGAGGTACGGCACCCCGGCACGGTCGCAGAACTCCTGGACGAGCCGTGACTTGCCCACCTGGCGCCGCCCGCGCAGGGCGACCGCCGTCCCGGCACCCGTGGCCGCGACGCGCTCCAGGCGCTTGGCCAGGAGCCCCAGTTCGGTCTTCCTGCCGATGAACACTGCCGCACCCCAACTATGTAGCCCGAATCTACGTAGATTCAGTCTACATAGACCGTGGCGGCCCCGGGCCGGGCCTGAATAATCGTGAGAAACTATGCGATCTGACTGGTAGAGGCCGGGTACGGAGGATGTGGTGGAGGTCCGCTCTTTCACGGAGGCTGATCGCGGGGAGCTGCGTGAGCTGTTCGGCCGCGCCGGCGAAGGGTCCCCAAGCGCTTCCCTGTGGGGCCACGAGGATTCCGAAGCGGCCATCTACCTGAACCCGTACATGGACCTGGCACCGGATTCGCTCTTCGTCGCCGTGATCGACGGAGCCCTGGTCGGTTACCTGACGGGATGCCTGGACGGCTCGAAGTTCCCCACCGAGAGCGAGCGCATGAGCAAGGCCATTCGGGAGCACCGGCTGTTCTTCCGGCCCGGGACCGTCTTCTTCTTCGCCCGCGCGATGCTCGACACGGCGTCGGCCACCCTCCGGCGGGAGCCCACCGCAGGAGACTTCCACGATGCCCGGTGGCCGGCGCACCTGCACATCAACGTGGCGCCGGAGGCGCGGGGCACCGGTGCCGCCGACGCGCTGATGAACCGGTGGTTGGACCGGCTCAGGGAAACCGGTTCGCCCGGATGCCACCTGCAGACCTTGACGGAGAACACCCGTGCCGTGCGGTTCTTCCGGCGCATGGGGTTCGCCGAACACGCTCCGACTCCGCTGGTCCCGGGCATCAGGTACGGCGGCGAGCGACTCCACCAGCAGACAATGGTCTGGAATCCGTAACCGGCTCCTGCCGGTCGCTCCGCCACCGCAACCCCCGCCCCCGCTGATCACTTGTTCAGCGGGGGCGGGGCGGGTTTTTGGCTATGAAGAGCCCCTCGGCCGTCACGCAGGTTCTGCCCGCCGCCTCGATGGCGCCCACCGTGCGGATCTTGCGGCCGTCCACGGAGATCTGGCGGGCGCTGATCATGAGCGGTTCGAAGAGGGGCGTCAGGTGGTGGTAGCGCAGGGTCAGCTCCGCCGTCACTCCCGACGCGCCGGCCCAGCCGTTCGCCACGCCCAATGTGTGGTCGAGCAGGAGGGCCGATATGCCGCCGTGGACGCTGGACGGCGGCCCCTGGTAGGGCAGGCCCAGCGTCGCCGTTCCCTCGATGCCGTGGGAGTCGACGGCGGTGTAGGCGAGGGGCGGGGCGATCGGGTTCTCCGGGCCGGTGACCGGGTCGTGGCGGGTCATGCCGTCGCCGCGCCACATGTCCACCAGGCGGTCGTGGACGGGCGGGGCCGCCGCCTCAAGGTCGTCGGCGACGGCGTTGAGGCGGTCGGCGATGGCCGACATGTCGGTGTCCGTCATGTCGCCGGCGCGGACGAGGGCGTCGATGACCCGGCGGGCCGCCTCGGCGGCGGCGTCCACGCCGGTCGGACGGGTGTCGGACTGCAGGTCGATCGTCATCACGCCACCGGGTCGCGGGGCAGGCCGAGGATGCGTTCGCCGATGATGTTGAGCTGGACGTCGGTGGTGCCGCCCGCGATCGACATGTTCCGGGAGTTCAGGAACATCCAGGTCGGGTCGCTCATGCCGCCCCTGCCCCGGCCGGAGAGGGCGTCCGGGCCGATCCAGTCCACGGCGGTCTCCCACACCTGCTGGATGTGCTCGACGCCGATCAGCTTGCCGATGCTGGACTCGGCGCCCGGCTGGCCGCCCGCCAGGGAGCGCAGGGTGGTGCGCAGGCCGAACAGGCTGCTGGACTGGGCGTCGCAGAGGATGCCGCCGAGGGTGGTGAGGCGCTCGTCGTCCGCGCCTTCGGCGGCCAGTTCGAGGAGGGCCTCGCCGCCGCTGCCGAGGGACGAGTCGTTGGAGAGCGAGACCCGCTCGTTCGCGAGGGTCGTGCGGGCGAGTTTCCAGCCGTCGCCGGGGCCGGCCACGAGAAGGTCGTCCGGGATGAACACGCCGTCAAGGAAGACCTCGTTGAACAGGGTGTCGCCGGTCAGCTCGCGGAGGGGGCGGATGTCGATTCCCGGTGACTTCATGTCCAGCAGGAAGTACGACAGTCCCTTGTGCTTCGGGACGGACGGGTCCGTCCGCGCGAGCAGGATGCCCCAGTCGGCCTCCCGGGCCATGGACGTCCACACCTTCTGACCGGTGATCTTCCAGCCGCCCTCGACCTTCTCGGCGCGGGTGGACAGCGCGGCCAGGTCGGAGCCGGCGCCGGGCTCGGAGAACAGCTGGCACCAGCGGATGTCGCCGCGCAGCGAGCCGGGCAGGAACCGCTCGTGCTGGGCGGGCGAGCCGTGCGCGATCAGCGTCGGGACCACCCAGTTGCCGATGATCATGTCGTGGGCGCGCAGGTCGGCGGCGCGCATCTCCTCGGCGATGACGAGCTGGGTGACCGCGTCCGCGCCCTTGCCCCACGGGGCGGGCAGGTGCGGGGCCGTGTAGCCGCGGTCGGCGAGGTAGCCGGCGCGTTCCCGGCCGGTCAGGACCTTGGCCGGTTCGAGTTCGGCGCGGACCTCGGCGCGGATCCGCGCGGCCTCCGGCGGCAGCTCGACGCGGAGTTCGCGGCGGACGCCGTCCAGGGTGAGGCGTGCGACGCGGCGGTGCCACGACGCGGTGGAGCCGAGCAGGACGCGCAGGGTCTGGGCTCGGCGCAGGTAGAGGCTCGCGTCGTGTTCCCAGGTGAAGCCGATGCCGCCGAGGGTCTGGATGCAGTCCTTGGCGGTCTGGAACGCGGCCTGGACGCTGGTGGCCCCGGCGACGGCGGCGGCGAGCGACGCCTCCCGCGGGTCGGTGCCGGGCTCCTGCGCGCGGGCGGCGTCCCAGGCGCAGGCGCGGGCCTGCTCGGCGTGCGCGAGCATCCGGGCGCAGCGGTGCTTGACGCCCTGGAACCGGCCGATCGGGCGTCCGAACTGCTCGCGGACCTTGGCGTACTCGGCGGCGGTCGCGGTCGCCCAGTCGGCCAGTCCGGACGCCTCGGCCGCGAACAGCACGGCGGCCAGGTCGCGGACGGTCTGGTCGTCCACGTCCAGCACCGACGCGACGACGCCCTCGCAGGAGATGGTGGCGAGGCGGCGGGTCAGGTCGTGGCTGGGGAGTTCGTCGACGCCGACCGGGCCGCGGGGCAGGACGACCCAGGCCGTCCCGTCGCCGTCCTTCGCGGGGAGGACGAGGACGTCCGCCGGCGGAGCGCCCAGGACCGGGCCCGAGACACCGGTCACCGTGATCTCCGAGCCGCCGCGCGACAGCGTCAGGCTCCCCGCGTCCAGCCCCACCGCGCCGGCCTTCGTGCCGTCGGCCAGCAGCGGCAGAAGCTCGGCGTGCCCCGCGCGGTGCAGCACGGCGCTCGCGAGGACGGTCGGCAGGAACGGCCCCGGCGCGATGGCGCGGCCCAGTTCCTCCAGGACGACGGCCAGTTCGGTCAGGCCGTAGCCCGCGCCGCCCGCGTTCTCCGGAAGGTGCAGGCCGAGCAGGCCCTGCGCGGCGAGGTCGTCCCAGAAGGGGGGTGTCTTCTCCCGGTCGGCGTCCACGGCGGTGCGCACCACCGCCGGCGTCACCTGCCGATGGGTGAAGGCGCGCACGGCGTCGCGGAGGTCGCGGTGCTCCTCGGTGAGCCCGATGGTCATGGATGTCCTCAGATCCGTTCGATGATGGTGGCGGTGGAGTGCGCGCCGCCCGCGCACATCGTGACGAGCGCGGTCGACCTGTCGGAACGTTCCAGTTCATGCACGGCCTGCGTGATGAGGCGGGCGCCGGTCGAGCCGACCGCGTGGCCGAGCGCGATGGCACCGCCGTTGACGTTGACCTTGTCCATGTCCGCGCCGAGCACGGACGCCCACGACAGGACGACGGACGCGAACGCCTCGTTGATCTCGACGATGTCGATGTCGGACAGCTTCATGCCCGCCCGGTCCAGGACATGCCGCGTCGACTCGATCGGCCCGTCCAGGTGGTAGTACGGGTCGGAGCCGACCATCCCGGACGCGACGATCCGGGCGCGCGGGCGAAGCCCCAGCTCGGCGGCCCGGTCGGCCGACATCAGCAGCACGGCGGCGGCGCCGTCGCTGATCTGGGACGAGTTGCCGGCGGTGTGGATGCCGTCCGGGATGACCGGGTTCAGCCCGGCGAGCGCCTCGGCGGTGGTGTCGCGCAGGCCCTGGTCGCGGGTGACCGTGGCGGTCTCGCCGGTCGGGCCCTCCTTGGTCATGACCGGCGCCTCGACCTCGATGATCTGGCCGGCGAAGCGGTCCCGCTCCCACGCCGCCTTGGCCTTGGCCTGCGAGGCGAGCCCGAGCGCGTCGGCGTCCTCGCGGGTGATGCCGCGCCGCTGCGCGATGCGCTCGGCGGCGGTGAACTGGTCCGGCATGTCGAGCCGCCAGTCGTCGGGGACGGGGCCGCCGGTCTCGGGGGTGAGCGCCTGCCTGAGGAACACCCGGCTCATCGCCTCGACGCCGCAGCCGATGCCCGTGTGGATCGTCCCCGCCTCGATCAGCGCGGCGACCAGGTGCACGGCCTGCTGGGACGATCCGCAGGCGCAGTCGATGGTCGTGCACGCCGCCTGGTAGGGCAGCCCGGCGTGCAGCCACGCGTTGCGGGTCACGTTGTTGGACTGCTCCCCCGCCTGCGTCACGCAGCCGCCGACGACCTGCCCGACCGTTCCCGCGTCGACGCCGGCGCGGTCGAGCAGGCCCCGCTGCGCCAGGCCGAGCAGCTGGGCCGGGTGCAGCCCCGACAGGGCGCCGCGGCGCTTGCCGACCGGCGTCCGGACGGCGTCGACGATGACGGCTTCAGCCATGAGAGATGTCTCCTTGTCTCCAGCGGACCGTTCCCAGCCGGCCGTTCCGGCCGGCTGGGAGGACCGGGTCAGTTCTCCGTCAGGACCCGCTTGGCCCAGCGGTAGTCGGCCTTGCCGCTCGGGGACCGGACGATCGTGTCGGTGAAGGTGACCGCGGCGGGAATCTTGTAGCCGGCGAGCTGCGCGCGGCAGTGCGCCCGCAGGTCCTCGGCGGTCGCGGACGCACCGGGCCGCAGCTCCACGACGGCGGCGACGCGTTCGCCGAACCGGTCGTCGGGGACGCCGGCGACGAGCGCGTCCATCACCGCGGGGTGCGACTTGAGCGCCTGCTCGACCTCCTCGGGGAACACCTTCTCCCCGCCGGTGTTGATGCAGCCGGAGCCGCGTCCGAGGACGACGACCGTCCCGTCCGCCTCGACCCGGGCCATGTCGCCGAGGATCGTCCAGCGCCTGCCGTCGATGACGGGGAACGTGCGGGCCGTCTTGTCCGGGTCGTTGTGGTAGCCGAGGGGGACGTGCCCGGAGCGGGCGACGTACCCGACCTCGTCCGAACCGGGCGGGATCGGCTTCATGTTCACGTCGACCACGGTGACGCGGGGGTCGGCGGCGAGCCGCATCAGGCCGTCGTCGCCGATGCTGATGTTGCCGTCCACACCCGACTCGGACGCGCCGAAGGCGTTGTTGATGTAGATGTCGGGGATCAGCTCGGCGAACTCCGCCTGCACGCTGCGCGACAGGATCGCGCCGCCCGAGCCGAGCACCTTGAGGGAGGACAGGTCGTACTCCGCGCCGTGCGCGCGGATCGCGTCGGCGAGCGGACGCGCGATCGCGTCCCCCACCACCGCGACGATCATGGGCTTCTCCCGGTCGATCGTGCGGAGCGCCTCGATCGGGTCGAAGCGCCGCATCAGGATCGTCTTCGAGCCGGTGAACATCGCCATGAACATCGTGTAGGACGCTGCGCCGTGCATCAGCGGCATCGTCAGCAGGTAGCTGAGCTCGAACCCGGTCTTCGCGCCCTCGGCCAGGTCCTCGGCGGTGAGGCGCGGGTCGCCGTAGGGGTTCCCGCCCTTCAAGGCCGCCATGTAGAAGTCCTCTTGGCGCCACACGACGCCCTTGGGGTTGCCGGTGGTGCCACCGGTGTAGAGGACGTAGTGGTCGTCGGCGCTGCGGCCCTCCCGCAGGGACGGGTCGGGCTCGCCGGGCTCGGACGCGTAGTCGCCGACGCTGATCCGCGACGGCCATTCCGGCTTCCCGGCCGTCTCCCCCGTCCGGACGACCGTGACGGTGCGCAGCCCGGGGCAGTCGCCGGCGACCCGCGCGGCGGCCGGGGCGAACTCGTCGTCCACGACCAGGCCCGCGAGCCCGGCGTCGGTGTAGAGGTAGTGCAGCTCCCGGTCGGTGTACCGGTAGTTGATGTTGACCGGGACGGCCCGCGCCTTCAGGCAGCCGAGCAGCGTCTCGACGTACTCGGTGCCGTTCAGCATGTGCAGGCCCACATGCTCGCCCGGCGCGATGCCCGCCGAACGCAGCCGCAGCGCCACCGCGTCCGCGCGCGCGTCCAGCTCGGCGAAGGTCAGCCTGCGGTCGCCGCAGACGATGGCCACGCGGTCGGGGACGGCCGCCGCCACCGCCTCGAAGAGGGTCGCCAGATTCAGCGTCATGCCCGTGAGACTAGAATTCGTTCTCATTCGAGCACAAGGGGGGTCCCGCTCAGTGGTCTTCGTTTCTCGCGCCACCTGCACATACCCGCTCAGCGGGACGGTACCCCAGGTGGAACTAGAATTCGTACTAGCCTCCGGCGTGCGACCGAACATCCGATCCGGAGGCTCCGATGAACGCTGACCTCTCCCTGGCGGGCCGCACCGCCATCGTCACCGGCGCGGGCGCCGGGCTGGGCCGCGCCGAGGCCCTCGCCCTGGCCGCGCGGGGCGCCAATGTCGTCGTCAACGACATGGGCCCGGCGGCCGACGACGTCGTCGCCGAGATCAAGAAGGCGGGCGGCGAGGCCGTCGCGGTGAAGGGGGACGTCGGCGACTGGTCGATGGGCGACACGCTGGTGTCCGCCGCCGTCGACACGTTCGGCTCGCTGGACGTCCTGGTGAACAACGCGGGCGTGCTGCGCGACAAGATGCTGTTCAACCTGTCCGAGCCGGACTGGGACGACGTCATCCACGTCCACCTGAAAGGCCACGCGTCGGTGTCCCGCGCCGCCGCCGTGCACTGGCGCGCCGCGAGCAAGGCCGCCGGCGGCCCGGTCTACGGACGGGTGGTCAACACGGCGTCGGAGGCGTTCCTGTTCGGGTCGGCGGGCCAGCCGAACTACTCCGCCGCCAAGGCGGGGATCGTGGCGCTCACGCTGTCGACGTCCGCGGGGCTCGGCCGCTACGGGGTGCGCGCCAACGCGATCTGCCCCCGCGCCCGCACCGCGATGACCGAGGAGACCTTCGCCGAGGGCACCGCCCCCGGCGGCCTGGACGTGATGGCGCCCGAGCGGGTCGGCACGTTCGTCGGCTACCTGGCCTCCCCCGCGGCGGAGAAGATCACCGGGCAGGTGTTCATCGTCTACGGCGACATGGTCGCGCTGATGGCCGCGCCGACCGTGGAGCGCAAGTTCACCGCGGCCGAGGGCGTCTTCTCCGCCGAGGAGTTCGGCGAGCAGATCACGCCGTACTTCGAGGGCCGCGACCCGCACCAGACCTACGCCGCCTACAGCGTCGCCGCGCTCGACAACACCGGCACCGGCAAGTACTGAGCCGCGCCGGACGGCCGCCCCTCCACCGGAAAGGGGCGGCCTTTCGGTGTTCAGAAGACGGACGGGTCGCGGAGGCTGGCCTCCGCGCCGCCGTCCACGTAGATGACCTGGCCGGTCATGTGGGTGTTGGCCGGGGAGATCAGCCAGCGCAGCGCCTCGGCGATCACGTTCGCGTCGGCGTAGCCGTGCAGCGGCATCGGGACGGCCTCGTTCATGATCTTGAGCATGTCCGCGTCCGCGAACAGCGGCTCGGTCATCGCCGTCCGGACCACGCCGGGCGCGATCGCGTTCAGCGGGATGCCCGCGCCCGCCCATTCGGGGGTCGTGCAGACACGGCGGAGCCACTGGGCGATCGCCGACTTCGACGACGAGTACGTCTGGTTCCCGGCGCCCGCCTCGACGACCCTCTCGGCCGCCAGCAGCGCGGCGGGCTCGTCGCCGTCCAGGCAGGCGCGCACGATGGCGTCGTCCACGGGATGGGTCCCGGCGATCGAGCCGACGACGGCGGCGCGCGGCGCCTGCGCGCGGGCCAGGGCCGGGCGCAGGCCGTCCAGCAGGGCGACGACGCCGAAGTAGTTGACCTTGACGGGGAGCGGGGTGAAGTCGGAGACGCCCGCGCAGGCCACGACACCGTCCAGCGTCCCGCCCGCGCGGTCGAGCACCTCCGCGACCGCCCGCGACCGGCCTTCGGGCCCGCCGAGGTCGGCGCATACGTCGGCGTCGCGCAGGTCGATGCCGATGACCGTGTCGCCCTGGTCGCGCAGCAGTGCGGCGAGGGCCGCGCCTATGCCGGACGCCGTCCCGCTGACGGCGATGGTGCGTGCCATATGCCAAGTCCCTTCTAGGTGTGGGCACCGCCGTCGACGCGGAAGTCGGCGCCGGTGAAGTAGGCGGCGTCGGAGGACCCGGCGAACGCGATCGCGGCGGCGATCATCTCCGGGTCGGCCGCGCCGAAGTAGGAGCGGATCTTTGAGAAGTACCCGAGGTCGAGCCCCGCGGGGAAGATTCCGGGGTTCCTGGTCAGCGGGGTGTCGACCGCGCCCGGGGAGACCGGCACCACCCGGATGCGGCGCGCGGTCAGCTCGGCGGCGAGGCTGAGGGAGAACGCCAGCACCGCGCCCTTGGACGCCGAGTACGCCGTCATGAACGGGCTGCCCTGCGTCGCCGACAGCGACGCCGTGTTGACGATCACGCCCGTCCCGTCCGGGAGGTGCTTGAGCGCCTCGCGGCAGAACAGGGCGGTTCCGACGAGGTTGACGGAGAACAGCCGGTTCAGGTCGGCCACGGTCAGCGTCTCGATCGGGGTGGTCTTGTGGACGCCGGCCACGTTGACGAGGACGTCGATGCCGCCGAGCGTCTCGGCCGCGGCCGCGACGGCGGCGATCACGGCGGGCTCGTCGGTCACGTCGGCGGCGCGGGTCGCGAGGGTGCCCGGCCCGGTGACCGCGGCGGCGGTCTCGGCCAGGCCCTCGGCGGACAGGTCCACGGCGTAGACCGCGGCTCCCTCGGTGGTGAGCCGGATCGCGGTGGCCCGTCCGATGCCGGACGCGGCCCCGGTGAGCAGCACTTTCACGCCGTCATAGCGGTTCATGGCGGCACGCTAGCCGCGGCCCCGGGCCGTCCACCGGGACCATCCCGATCACCGGGAGGTCTGCGGCGCGTTCGAGCGGGAGGCCAGCAGCAGCCGGCAGGCCAGGCGGATGTCGCTCTCCACGTCCGCCATGGACGCGCGCCCGTTCAGGCTCGACTGGAGCACCCCGTACCAGCACTGCATCAGCAGCCGGACGAGGGTGACGTCCTGCGCGGTCGGGACCTCGATGCCCACGGCGCGCAGCAGGATCTCCCGGAACGTGTTGTCGATGTGGATGGTGTCGGCGACGGTCGCGACATGAGCGGTGTTCGACGCGTGCAGCATCGACGCCGACAGCACGGGCTGCGCCATCAGGCTCCGGCTGGCCTGCACCAGCAGGTCGGCGACCGCGTCCTCGGGGCTGACGCCCGGCGCGGGCGCCGACACGTGCTCGCGGAGCCGGTCGACCTGCGCCGCCATCACCGCGGTGAACAGGTGGACCTTCGACGGGAAGTACCGGTACAGGGTGCCGATGGCCACCCCCGCGGCCTTCGCCACCTCGTGCATCTGGACGCGTTCGAGGGACTTCTCCGTGCCGATCCGGGACGCGGCGCGGAGGATGCGCTGGCGCCGGTCGTGCTGCTCGGGTGAGCTCGGCTCGGCGGACATCCTCGCCGCTGCGATCCTCGCCACGGTCCTCCCCTCGGCTCCGACTCCGGTACTGACAGGAACAATATCCAGGCCCCCGGCCCTGCCCGCGATCGGCGATACCGGTCAGTGGGACGGCCTGCCCCGCCACGGCACGGGCCGCGCTTACGTTGTGCGCGCGCTGATCCCGAGGGAGGGGACATCACATGACCTGGGACGACGAGTACGACGTGGTGGTGGCCGGCTCGGGGGCCGGCGCGATGACCGGGGCGCTCGCCGCCGCCGCGAGCGGGCTGCGGACGGCCGTCCTGGAGAAGACGAAGGTGCTCGGCGGGACGTCCGCGTACTCGGGTGCGGCGATCTGGCTGCCCGGGACGCGGGTGCAGGAGCGGGCCGGGATCGCCGACTCGACCGAGTCGGCGCGCACCTACCTGCGGGCGCTGCTCGGCGACGACGGCGCGGCGCACCGCGAGGCGTTCCTGGAGACGGCGCCCGAACTGGTGGAGTTCCTGGAGAAGGACCCGGCGCTGGAGTTCGAGTGGCGCGCCTTCCCCGACTACTTCGCCGCGCCGGGCCGCCTGGACATGGGGCGCTCGTTCGTCCCCCTCGACCTGCCCGCGGACCGGCTCGGGGACCTGGCCGGGCTGGTGCGCCCGCCGGTCGACCGGGACAGGGCGGGGCGCGGGCACGCGGCGTCCAGGCCGCTGGCGCAGGGCCGGGCGCTGATCGGCCGGCTGCTGCTGGCGCTCACCGCGACCGGCAACGGCGTCGTCCGGACCGAGACCCCCCTGACCGGGCTGATCGTGGCGGACGGCAGGGTCGCCGGCGTGCGGGCCGGGCCGCTGCGGCTCCGGGCGGCGCGCGGCGTGCTGCTGGCCGCGGGCGGGTTCGAGGCGTCCGCCGGGTTGCGGGCCGCACGCGGCGTGCCGGGCGGCGCGGACCAGACGATGGCGCCGGACGGCGCGAACACCGGCGACGCGATCGAGGCGGCGGCGCGGATCGGCGCGTCCACCGGCCTGCTCGACCAGGCGTGGTTCTGCCCCGGGCTCCGCACCCCGGACGGCCTGCCCGCGTTCACGCTCGGCTTCCGCGGCGGGCTCATCGTGGACGGCTCGGGACGCCGGTTCGCCAACGAGTCGCTCCCCTACGACCAGATGGGGCGGCGGATGGCCGCCGCCGAGGGCCCCTTCCACCTGATCTGGGACGCGCGCTCGGGCGGGCTGCCGGCGATCTCCGTCCCGCCCCTGGCGGCGGACGGGCAACTGGCGTCGGGCGCGTGGGTCCGGGCGGACACGCTCGCCGGCCTGGCCGCGAAGACCGGCCTGCCCGCGGGCACGCTGGCCGAGACGGTCGAGCGGTTCAACGGCTTCGCCGAGAAGGGCGTGGACGACGACTTCCACCGCGGCGAAGACCCCTACGACCGGTACTTCTCCGGCGGCAGGCCGTGCGTCGTCGCCGTCGGCGAACCCCCGTACTACGCGGCGGAGGTCGTCCTCAGCGACCTCGGGACGAAGGGTGGGCTGCGCACCGACCCCGACGGCCGCGTCCTGGACGGCTCGGACCGTCCCATCCCCGGCCTCTACGCCGCGGGCAACACCAGTGCGTCGTTCACCGGCCCCGTCTACCCGGGGCCCGGCATCCCGATCGGGTCGGCGATGGCGTTCGCCTACCGCGCCGTGCAGGACATCAGAAGGAACCACACGTGAGACCCCTCGCAGGACATCAGGAGGAACCACGCATGAGATCCCTCAGAACACGCACCGTCACGGCGATCGCCTGCGCGGGGGCGATCGGCCTCGCCGCCGTCGCGGTCGGCGCCGGCCCCGTGAACGCCGACGCTGTGAACGCCGGCCCCGTGAACGCAGGCGCCGTCCCGGCGGGGCAGCGCGGGACGCTGCTCGGCCAGCGCCCGCTGACGAACGCGGCGGCGCTGCCCAGCGCGTCCGCCAACCGGTTCATCACCTACACCTCCGAAGGCGTGGGCGGCAAGCGGATCACGGTGTCGGGCACCGTCGCCGTCCCGAAGGGCAGGGCGCCGCGCGGCGGCTGGCCGGTGCTGAGCTGGGCGCACGGGACGACGGGGACCGCCGACATCTGCGCGCCGTCCGCCGACGCCCCGGACGGCCCGGCGCACGACTACCTGTCGGTCACCGAGGCGTACCTGGACAAGTGGGTCGCGCACGGGTTCGCCGTCGTCCAGACCGACTACGAGGGCCTCGGCACGCCCGGCGGGCACCCGTACATGAACGGCGTCAGCGAGGCGAACACGGTCACCGACATCGTCCGCGCCGCCCGCAGGGCCGACCCCCGCATCGGACGTGACTGGTTCGTCGCCGGGCACAGCCAGGGCGGCCAGGCGACGCTGTACACGGCGGCGGCCCGGCAGAAGCCGCGCGACATCCGCCTCAAGGGCGCCGTGTCGATCGCGCCCGGCTCCAACATGAGCCAGACGGCCGTCTACGTCAAGGCGCAGTACCCGGATGCGGAGGTGGCGCTGCCGTTCCTGTTCGTCCTGCTCAACGGCGCATACGCGGCCGACCCGTCGATGGTCCCCGAGGACCTGCTGACCGACGAGGCCGGGGCGGTGGCCAAGGCCGGACGCACCGGCGCGTGCCTCGCCCAGCTCAAGCGGCTCAGCGCGGACCTCCCGCTGCACAAGGTGTTCCGTCCCGGCGCGGACCTCACCGCGTTCGAGACCTACTACAACTCGCAGGAGGCCCTCGGCCTGGAGCTGGAGGTCCCGACGCTGGTCGCCCAGGGCACCGCCGACCGCGAGGTCTCCCCCGCCGCGACGCGGAACATCGTGAACGACCTCTGCAAGCGCTACGGGGGCATCACCTACCGGACGTTCGACGGCGCCGACCACCGAGGCGGCATCGGCGCCTCCTTCGAAACGTCCCTGAAGTTCGCCCAGGACATCCGCGACGGCCGGACTCCTCAACCGACCTGCTGACCGGAGTGCGCGGTCTCGTCCCCGCGGTCGGACGAGACCACGCACCGGCCGCCTCCCATGCCATGGCATCGGCTTGGCCGAATCCGGGCTCGAATCGGGTGGTAGCGATGACCAGGGATCACTACATGTAGTAGCTGATCAACTGCATGGAGTGACATACAGTCCTGGTGTCTGCCGGGCAATCGAGGAGGAAGAGAAGATGACCGCAGCAAGGTTCACCCGAACCTGCGCCGGCCTCGCCTGCACAACGGCGATGCTGATCGGGACGTTAGTGCCGGCCGCGTCCGCGGGAGAAGAGACCCCCACCAAGACCCGGCGCAACACGCTCACCGCGATGCACGGTGAGGCCATGGCGCACGCGAGCTACCACTTCTACGCCCAGCAGGCCGGGCGCGAGGGTCTGGGCAAGGTGCGGGTCCTGTTCGCGAAGACCGCGCACACCGAACTCCACGACCACTTCACCGGCGAGGCGGGCCTCATCCACTTCGTCCGCGGCGACGCGGCCAACCTGCGCGAGAGCATCAGGGGCGAGCGGGAAGAGGCGACGTACATGTACCCGCGGTTCGCCAGGGAGGCGTGGCAGGACAAGGACTACAACGCCGCCCGCCTGTTCATGGAGATCGCCCGCGACGAGAAGCGGCACGCCCGCCAGTTCGAGAAGGCGCTGTACGCCATCACCTACCACCGCGGGCGCATCCCCGAGGGATTCGCTCCCGAACCCGTCGAGGTCCCCGCGGGCAAGCCGAAGGTGCGTTCGGCGAGGACGCTCCGCAACCTCGAAACCGCCATGCGCGGCGAGGCGTTCGCGAACGCCAAGTACACGCTCTACGCCGAGCACGCCGAGGCCCGCAGCCCGGAGCTGGCGCGGCTGTTCCAGCGCGCCGCCGCGGTGGAGCTGACCGAGCACTTCGCCGGGGAGGCCGTCCTCGCCGGGCTCGTCCA
Organism: Actinomadura formosensis NBRC 14204; assembly: GCF_001552155.1. Classification (GTDB taxonomy): domain Bacteria; phylum Actinomycetota; class Actinomycetes; order Streptosporangiales; family Streptosporangiaceae; genus Spirillospora; species Spirillospora formosensis. The sequence goes on from NZ_BCQQ01000044.1 coordinate 26,838, forward strand.
CCGCACCGCGGACAACCTGCGCAGAAGCATCGCCGGCGAGACCTACGAGGCCACGACGATGTATCCCGAGTTCGCACGCGTCGCCCGGGCCGAGGGCGACTGCAAGGCAGCGGAGCTCTTCACGGAGATCGCCGGGGACGAGGCCGCGCACGCGCGGGCGTTCCTGCGGGCGCTCCGCCATCTCCACCACTACCACCACATGGCGCGCACCGATTCCTGACGGGCGCACGGCGCACGCCGCCGCCGGCGGCGGCGTGCGCCGTGGTCACACCAGGTTGTCTTCGACCTTGAGGCCGAACACGCCCCGGCCCCACATGGAGAGGGCGTGTTCGACGTCGTTCGCCACGTGGACGCTGCCGGCGTGGGCGTCGCGCCAGGCACGCTCGATGACGTTGCCGCGGTGCAGGGAGTTCCCGCCGGCGGTCTTGAACAGGATGTCGATCGCCTGGATGGCGCGCTCGGTGCCGCGGACCTGGTCGCGGCGGGCGCGCAGCCGCAGTTCCATCGGGATCTTCTCGTTGCGCGCCGCGTACTCGTAGATCTCCCGGATGTTCCGGTCCGTCTGCAGGATCGCGGCGTCGATCTCGGACGCGGCGCGGGCCACGGCGACCTGGGCGTGCGGGTCCTCGACGAACCGGCCGCCGCCGAGGCTCAGCCGGATCCGGTCGCGCATCTTCGCCACGTACATCGCGTGGCAGCCGGCCGCCATCCCGATCACGCTGGCGGTGACGGTGCTGGTGAAGATCGTCCCGAACGGCATCCGGTACAGCGGGCCGGTGTTGACCTTGCGGCCGGGGTTGCGGAGCTGCGCCTGCTCGAAGTTGCGCATCGCCCGGTGGGACGGGACGAACGCCTTCTCCACGACGATGTCGTCGCTGGCGGTGCCGCGCAGGCCCATCGAGTCCCACACCTCGCGGACCTCGAAGTCCTGCCTGGGGACCAGCACCGTCATGAAGTCGACCGGGCGTCCCTCCGCGCCGACGACGAGCGCGCCGAGAAGGGCCCAGGAGGCGAACTCGACACCGGACGAGAACGACCAGCGTCCCGTCACCTCGTAGCCGCCGTCGACCGGGGTCAGCCGGCCGATCGGCGCGTAGGACGAGGAGATGAGCGTGTCCGGGCCGGCCCCCCACACCTCGCGCTGCGCCTCGTCCGCGAACAGGCCGAGATGCCAGGAGTGGACGCCGAGGATCGCGGCGACCCAGCCGGTCGAGCCGCAGGCCCCGGAGATCTCCCGGACCACCTCGTAGAAGGCGACCGGGTCGGTCTCGGCGCCGCCGTACCGGGTGGGCTGCAGCATCCGGAACACCCCGGCGGCCGTCAGCTCCCGCATCGTCTCGGCGGGAATGCGCCCCTTCTCGTCCACGGACCGGGCCCGCTCCGCGATCCCCGGCAGCAACCCGCGCACGGCGTCCAGGACCTCTTCACTCCCGCTCATCCCCGCCCTCCCTTTCCTATTGCGGCCTTTGCAGGAGACCATGCTCGCGTATCGCCGCGGACCCCCGCGTCCCGGCCACCGGGACTCGCCGGTCGGGACGGTGACCTGCGTCCTAACGTTCGAATCACCCATCCATCGCCGAAGGGATGATCCACGTGACCGCAACCGAGTCGGACGCCGTCCGCGCCATCGAGGCGGAGGCGATCTCCCGCCGTTTCGCCCGGGGATGGCACTGTCTCGGGCTCGCCGACAAGTTCAAGGACGGCAAGCCCCACACCGTCCACGCGTTCGGGCAGAAGCTCGTGGTCTTCACTGGCGCGGACGGGAAGACGAACGTCCTGGACGCCTACTGCCGGCACATGGGCGGCGACCTGTCCCAGGGCACGGTCAAGGGCAACGAGATCGCCTGCCCGTTCCACGACTGGCGCTGGGGCGGCGACGGGCGCTGCAAGTCGATCCCGTACTCGCGCCGCGTCCCGCTGCGCGCCCGCACCTCCGCGTGGCCGACGCTGGAGCAGGACAAACTGCTGTTCGTCTGGAACGACCCGGAGGGCAACAAGCCGCCGGCGGACGTGACGATCCCGCAGATCGAGGGCGCGACCCGCGACGACTGGACCGACTGGCGCTGGACGGAGACGGTCGTCCACACCAACGCGCGCGAGGTCATGGACAACATCGTCGACATGGCGCACTTCTTCTACATCCACAAGTCGTTCCCGACGTACTTCAAGAACATCTTCGAGGGCCACACCGCCACGCAGATCATGAAGGGCCGGAGCCGGGAGGACGCCCGCCAGCAGCGGGAGGGTAGCGGGGGCGGGCCGCGGATGCTCGGCAACACCTCCGTCGCGGCCTACCACGGCCCCTCCTTCATGATCGACGAGCTGACGTACCACTACGAGGGGTACGACCTCAGCTCCATCCTGATCAACTGCCACTACCCGATCGACGAGAAGTCCTTCTCGCTGCACTCGGGCATCATCGTCCAGCACAGCGACGCGCTGCCGCCCGAGGCGGCGGAGGCGACCGCGCAGAAGCTGTCGGACTTCATCCTGGCCGGTTTCGAGCAGGACATCGAGATCTGGCGGAACAAGACCCGCATCGACAACCCGCTGCTGTGCGAGGAGGACGGGCCCGTCTACCAGCTGCGCCGCTGGTACGAGCAGTTCTACGTGAACGCCGCCGACGTCAAGCCGGAGATGACGGACCGCTTCGAGTACGAGATCGACACGACCCGCCCGGTCGAGTCGTGGGAGAAGGAGGTCGCCGAGAACCTCGCGCGCCGGGAGGCCGAGGGGGCCTCGGCGTGACCTCCCGCCAGGACGAACGCCTCCTGGACGGTCCGCTGGTGCCCGTCTCCTGCCGCCGCTGCGCCGCCGGGGTACTGGTACGCAAGTCGAGCTGGGAGCAGACGAGCATCCAGTGGAGCGCCGCCGCGCGGGCCGCGTGCGTGAACCTCGACGAGGACCCGCACGAGACCTGCCCGGCGCTGCGCTCGGCGATCCAGGAGGCGGCGCTCACCGGCGCCCTCAAGGTCGTCGATGGGTGAGCTCGCCGGGCGGGTCGCGGTCGTGACCGGCGCGGGCGACGGTATCGGACGAGGCGTCGCCCGCCGCTTCGCCGCCGAGGGCGCCCGCGTCCTGGTGGCGGAGCTGGATCCGGACGGCGGTGCCCGGACGGCACGGGAACTGGCCGACGAGTTCGGGGCGGAGGCCCTGTTCGTCCAGACCGACGTCACCGACAGAACGCAGGTTCTGGGCATGGTCGCGGCGGCCGTCGAGACGTGGGGGTCGGTGGACGTCCTGGTCAACAACGCCTGGGGCGCCGGGACGGTGAGCCGCGTCGAGACCAAGACCGACGACCAGCTCGCCCGCGGCTTCGCCATGGGCTACTACGGCCCGTTCTGGGCGATGCGGGCGGCGTTTCCCCACATGAAGGCGCGCGGGTGGGGACGCGTCATCAACATGTGCTCGCTGAACGGGGTCAACGCCCACATGGGGACCCTGGAGTACAACTCGGCCAAGGAGGCGCTGCGGACGCTGACCCGCACGGCCGCCCGCGAATGGGCGCCGGCGGGTGTCGTCGTCAACGCGATCTGCCCGGGGGCCAAGAGCGCCGCGTTCCGGCGGATGGCGGCCGGGCATCCGGAGATCGAGGCCGCCGCCGACCGCGCCAACCCGATGGGCCGCCTCGGCGACCCGGAGACCGACATCGCACCGGTGGCGGTGTTCCTGGCGTCCGAGGGCGCCCGCTACCTGACCGGAAACACCCTGTTCGTGGACGGCGGCGCGCACATCAACGGCGTCGCCTGGACCCCGGACCTGGACGGAGAACAATGATCGACGAATACGGCCCGTGGGCCGTCATCGCGGGCGGCTCGGAGGGGGTCGGCGCCGCCTTCGCCCACCGGCTCGCCGACGCGGGCCTGAACCTGGTGCTGATCGCCCGCAAGCCCGGCCCGCTGGCGGAGACCGCGGCGGCCGTCCGGGCGAAGGGGGTGCGGGTCCGGACCCTGGAACTGGACCTGGTCTCCCCCGACCCGCTGAAGAAGGTCCGCGAGCTCACCGACGGCCTGGACGTCGGCCTGCTGATCTTCAATGCGGGCGCGAACAGCTACGGCCACGAGTTCGTCACCGGCGACCTGGAGCGCTTCCAGGGCGTCATCGACCTCAACATCACCGCGCAGCTGGCCTTCACGCACCACTTCGGCGGGCTGATGAAGGAGCGCGGCCGCGGCGGCATCCTGCTGGTCGGCTCGCTCGCCGGCTACATGGGCCAGCCGCAGATCAGCATCTACTCGGCCGTCAAGGCGTTCGGCCGGATCTTCGCCGAAGGGCTCTGGCTGGAGCTCCGCGAGCACGGGGTGGACGTGCTGGAACTCGTCCTCGGCGTGACCCGCACCCCGGCAATGGAACGCGCCGGCCTCAACATGGACATGCCGGGCCTCAACGTCGCCGAACCCGACGACATCGCCCGCGAGGGCCTTGAGCACCTGAAGGACGGCCCGGTCTGGGTCGCGGGCGGCAACTACGAGATGGCGCGGAAACGCGCGGGCTTCCCCCGCGACCGCCTGGTCGCCGGCGCGCACGCCGCCATGCGGAGAATGCTGCCCAAGCCGTCCTGACGCCCCCGGCGCGTGCCTGGTAGAGGCGGCGGCGCGGACGGGGTGAAAGATTCGGGGACGTCCCGACATGAGCAGGTGACCACCGACTCCAGGAGGCCACATGCCAAGGATCCCCGATGATGGATGAGGACGAGTTCGCGGCCGTCTACGCCGCGACCTACAAACCGCTGCTCGGCTACGCGCTGCGCCGCTGCGACACCCCCGAGGACGCCGCCGACGTCGTCGCCGAGACCTTCGCGACCGCCTGGCGGCGCGCCGCCGACATGCCCGCGGGCGACGAGGCCCGGCTGTGGCTGTACGGGGTGGCGCGCCGCGTCCTCGCCAACCACCGGCGCGGCGTGCTGCGCCACTCGCTGAAGACGGCGGCACTGCGCGCCGAACTCGCGTCGATCACCCCGGCACGGGACGAGACACCCGTGGCGGACGTCTTCCGCGCCCTGCCCGGCCGCGACCGGGAACTGCTCGCCCTCGTCGCCTGGGAGGGCCTGTCCGTCGCCGAGATCGCCACGGTGCTCGGCTGCTCCCGCAACGCGGTGAGCATCCGGCTGCACCGCGCCCGCCGCCGCTTCGCCCGCGCCCTGCGGGCCGCCGGCATCGACCGTCCCGGGCAGGTCACGCCCGCCCTGCAGAGGAGTGCGACATGATCGACGACCTCGTCGCGGGCCTGAACCCCGTGCACGACGACGACATCACGAGCGAGCCGTCCGGCCCGGCCGGGCGGGAGCTGCTCGCCGGCGTCACCGCCCTCGCACCTCGCCGCCACCGCCGCGTCCCCCGCCTCGCGATCGGCGCGGTGGCCGCCGCCGGCGTCGCGGCCGCGGCCGTGTTCGTACTGCCCGTCCAGGACTCGGGCCCGCTGCGCAGCTACGCCAACGCCGCCGTGCGGGTCGAGGTCAAGGGCGGCGAATACGAGGTGGAGGTCAAGGACGCCTACGCCGGCCAGCGCGAGTTCCGGGAGGCGTTCGCGAAGGTCGGCCTCGACGCCAGGCTCAGCATCGTCCCGGTGTCCCCGGGCCGCGAACGCACCGTGATCCGGACCGGTTCGCTGCACGCGACCCGCGAGGGCCAGATCCCGCCCGGCGGGGTGACCGGCACGGAGACCACCGTCCTGCAATGCCCGCCCGGCCAGGCGGCCTGCCCGCTGAAGGTCCGGCTCGGCGGCGCGCTGTTCCGCCTGGCGGGAGCCGACATCGTCATCGGCCGCAAGGCCCGCCCCGGCGAGATCTACCAGGACGCCACTCCGGCGCGGGGCGACCGCCCGGCGAGCCTCCACCTCACCGGCCGGACCGTCGGCCAGGCGCTCGCGGACCTGCGGAGCAGGAACCTGACCTGGGCCTTCTTCCTCGGCGAGTTCAAGCCCGACGGGTCGGGCGGGGGGTGGAACCCGCCCGAGTCCTGGCGTCCGGCCGACGGCCGCCGCGTCACCGGCGCGTGGATGCGGAGCTCCGATTCGGTCGGCCTCCTGGTCACCCCGGTCAAGAACGACCCGCAGCCGACCCCGGACGGCTGAGCTTGACCTCAAGTTCGGTTGAGGCCCTGGCGTCCCGCATGACCGACGACGAAGGGGTCGATCATGCGGGACGCGGGATTCGATGAGCCGGGTGGACCGGAGGTTCTCCAGGTCCTGGACGTTCCGACACCGGAGCCCGGCCCCGGGGAGGTCCGGGTCCGGGTGAGGGCGGCCCGGGTGCAGCCCTTCGACCTGGCCGTCCGCGAGGCTTGATCACACCCGGTGGTGCGGACGATCAGGGGGTGCGGAGGGTGTAGGTGCCGGCGTGGTGTTCGTAGATGGGGTCCGGGGTGTGGTGGGCGGTTTCGCGGAGGGTTCGTTTGATGACCTTGTTGGTGGGGGTGCGGGGTAGTTCCTCGACCAGGCGGATGTAGCGGGGCGTCCACTTTGTGCCCAGGTCGGGCTGGGCCTTGAGGAACGCGGTGAAGTCGGCGGGGTCGAAGGTCCGGCTCGGCGCCATGGTCACGGCCGCCATCACCTGGTCGCCCACGTGGTCGTCCGGGACGGCGTAGACGGCCACGTCCGTGAAGGGTTCGTAGCGGGCCAGGAGGCGTTCCACGGGGGCCGCGGCGAAGTTCTCGCCGTCCACGCGCAGCCAGTCGTCGTTGCGGCCGGCGAAGTACCAGTAGCCGGCCTCGTCGCGGTAGGCGAGGTCGCCCGACCACGTCCAGCCGTTGCGGACGCGTTTCGCCGTCGCCTCCGGGTTGTTGTAGTAGCCCTCGAATTTGGCGGCGCCCATGGTGTCGACGATCTCGCCTATGGCCTCCTCGGCGTTGAGCAGCGCGCCGTTCTCGTCAAACTTGGCGCGGGGGCACTCCTGGAGGGTTTCCGGGTCGATGACGACCGTGCCGGCTTCGGCCACGCCCAGGGAACCGGGGGGCGTGCCCGGGACGCGGTTGAGCCGGATCTCGCCTTCGCTGGAGCCGTACGAGTCGATGACGGTGCAGCCGAAGCGGCGGGCGAACTCGTGGATGTCACGCTCGTTCGCCTCGTTGCCGAAGGCGATGCGGAGCGGGTTGTCGGCGTCGTCCGGCTTCTCCGGGACGGCCAGGACGTAGCTGAGGGGCTTGCCGACGTAGTTGAAGAACGTCACGCCGTAGCGGCGGACGTCCGGGAGGAAGCCCGAGGCCGAGAACTTGCGGCGGAGCGCGATGCGGCCGCCCGTCGCGACGGCGGGCGCGATTCCGGCCATCAGGGCGTTCGAGTGGAACATCGGCATGACGACGTAGAACACGTCGTCACGGGTGAGGCCGCGGCGGTCGCGCTGCTGGACGGCGATCCGGCCCAGCCGCCCCTGGGAGCAGACGACCGCCTTGGGGGCCGATGTCGTGCCCGACGTGAACACCAGGGAGAAGATCGTCTCCGGCCCGACCCGGGGGAGGCCGGCGGCTTCGACGGCGGCCGGGCGTTCGGTGTGGGCGGGGGTGTCGACGGTCAGGGACGGGACGTCCGCCAGCCCTTCGAGCAGCGGCGTACGCGAGGTCTCGGTGACCAGCAGGGCGCAGTCGGTGTGGGTGATGTCGCGGGCCAGTTCGGCGCCCCGGCGGGTCGGGTTCAGTTCGACGACCGGGACGCCGGCGAGGGCCGCCCCCAGGAGCCAGAAGAGGTGCTCCGGGCCGTTCTCCAGGAAGAGTCCCACGTGGCCGCCGGCCGCTCGGGCCAGGGTCGCCCGGCGGCGGGCCTCGGCGATGACCTCGCGCCACGTCCAGGAGGAGTCCTCGAAGCACAGGGCCGTCCGGTCGTCATCGGCGCGGGCCGCGACCAGTTCGGCGAACGTGACCTCGTGGGCGGGACGGTCGTCGTGCAGCGCTGGCATGGCACTCCCTTGTCAGGCATCGCGCCACCTCCGGACGGGGCGGGTCTCGATGAAGTCGATCTGGAGGGCGCGGCTCGCGAACCGCCAGCCGCCGGCCGAGCGCCGGTAGGTGTCGGTGTAGCGCAGGTGCCAGGCCAGGTCGGACGGCTTGCCGGGCTCGCGTTCGGTGAGGTGGTGGGCGACGCAGGCGATGTGCCCCGTCGCCGCGTCCGGGCCGGCGGCGTCGAGGACCTGCCCTGCGAGCTCGTGGAAGGTGAGCGGGATTCCGTTGAGGGACGACAGCGCGCCGGCGATCTCGTCCCGTCCGGTGAAGGTCCGCGCCGGGTGCAGCTCTCGGGGCGCGTCCGGCAGGACGAGGACGGCGTCGGCGGTGAACAGCCCGGCGAGGGCGGGCAGGTCGCGGCGGTCGGCGTACAGCGCGTACCGGGCGACGAGGTCGAGCAGTGCGACCCGGTCGCCCGTTCCGAGCGTCATGGCAGGCCCAGGCGCTCGGCGCACGCCGAGAGTTCGTCCTTCGCCTCGTTCAGGTCCTTCGTCGGCTTTCCGCGCAGGACGAGACGGTCCGCGCCGAGGGTCCGCAGTTTCTCCGCCTTCTCCGGTGTGACCGCGGAGAGGGAGTGGCCGAGGGTGAGTTCGAGCGCGTCCGGGTCGCGGCCGTTCCCGTCCGCCTCCTCCCGCATCAGCGCGACCAGCGACCGGAGCTCGTCACCGGCCACGCCGAGCGGCTGGAGGCCGTCGCCGTAGCGGCCGGCGCGGCGGGCGGCGGCCCTGGTGTGGCCGCCGACGTGGATCGGCACCCCGCCCTCCTGGACGGGTTTCGGGTAGCTCATCGCGCCCTTGAACCGGAAGAACTCCCCGTCGTGGGCGGCGCCCTCGGGGGCGGTGTCGGCCCACAGCTTGCGGAGCACCTGGAGCTGCTCGTCGCCGCGGCGGCCGCGCGAGCCGAAGTCGGCGCCGCACGCCTCGATCTCCTCGCGCATCCAGCCCATGCCGACGACGAGCCGCAGCCGCCCGCCGGACAGCGCGTCGATCGTGGCGAGCCGCTTGGCGAGCACCACCGGATGGTGGTTGGGCAGGACGAGCACGCCGGTGGCCAGGCCGATCCGGGACGTCCGGCCGGCGAGGAACGCCAGCAGGTCGAGCGGGTCGGGGATGTCCAGGTCGTCGGCCAGTTCCATGCGGCCCGACGCGTCGTAGGGGTAGACGCTGGCGTAGCCGCTCGCCACCACCGCGTGCTCGACCGCGCCGACCGACTCGAAGCCGCACGCCTCGGCGTGCCGGACGTACCCGCCGATCCACGCCGGATCGGCGGTGACGCCCGCGGCCACGGGGAGCAGGACGGCGTACTTCACTCCGATCCCTTCCCGCGTGCGGCGGCGCGTCCGGCGCGGCGGCCGAAGAACGTGCCGTCGCCGAGGGACGTCCCGCTGACGTAGCCCTCGCCGTGCATCCCGGACGCCGCGCGGCCGGCCGCGTACAGGCCGGGCACCGGGTCGCCCGAGTGGTTCAGGACCTCGCCGTCCACGGACGTGTGCAGCCCGCCGAGCGTGAACCCGGCCGCGCCGGTGCCCTGCCCGGCGCCGCCGCCGAAGAAGCCCGCGGCCGGGTCGATCGCCGCGAACGGGGACTTCAGCGGACGCAGCCACTTGGCGTCCTTGTGGAAGTAGGGGTCCTCGCCCTTCTCCGCGTGCCGGTTGTACGTCTCGACCGTGGTCTCCAGGGCGCCGGGGGGCATGCCGAGCGACTCCTCCAGTTCGGCCAGGGTCTCGGTGACGTACTTGGGGAGGACGCCCCACCGGTCCGCCTCCGCGACGGACTCGTACCCCTCCTCGTCGATGATCGTCCAGTAGGGGCCGGGCTGGTGCCTGACGGCGTGGACGCTGTAGTGGCCGGGGTAGACGTCCTCGTTGACGAAGCGGCGGCCGAGGCCGTCCACGAGCATGCCGCGGCAGACCATCGCGGGCAGCGCGGTGAGCGCGATCTCGACCACCGACATGCGGCGGGTGGCGGCGCCGGTCGCGGTCGCCATCCGGATGCCGGAGCCGTCGTCGAGGCCGTCGCTGACCTTGCCGTGCCCGAGCAGCACCGGGGCGTGGTGGGCGAGCATCTCCTCGTTGTCGACGAATCCGCCGGTCGTGAGGACCACCGCCGTCCGGGCCCGGTAGGTGACCCGCTTGCCGTACCTGCGCGCCACCAGACCGGCGACCCGGCCGGTCTCGTCCAGGACGAGGTTCGTCGCCTGCGTGTCGACGTGCGTGCCGGCGCCCGCCCCGGTCGCGGCGGCCGACAGCCTCTCCATCAGCACGCCGCCGCCGAACCCGCGCGCCGCCGGGCGGTGCCCGCGCGGCACGGGGCGCGCGAGGGTGTTGTACGGCCAGGAGTTCTCCCCCAGCCACATCAGCCCGTCCTCCGACATGGGCATCCATGTCGGCGAGTCGTGCAGGCTGTGGTTGAACTCGACCCCGCACTCGCGGAACCACGCGAAGTGCTCGACGCTCCCGTCGCAGTACAGCCGGATCTTCTCGGTGTCGGCGTTCGGGCCGAGCGCGGCCTCCAGGTAGGCGTACATGTTGTCGGGGTCGTCGTCGAACCCGCACGCCTTCTGCACCTCGGTGCCGCCGCCGAGGTACAGCTCGCCGCCGGACTGCGCGGACGAGCCGCCGGGGCCGCTCGCCCGCTCCAGCACCAGGACGTCCGCGCCGGCGCGGGCGGCCTCGAACGCCGCCGCCGCGCCCGCGCAGCCGAACCCGACGACGAGCACGTCGCACGCGTGGTCGAACTCGCCGATGTCGCTCAGCGCCACCGGCTCGACGGAAGAACGCCTTCGGTCGATTGATTGGTGGTGGGTGGGGGCTGGAGGACGGGACACTCGATCACTTCCCGGGCGGGGTGAACGCGGCCAGCGGCTCGGAGCCGGACCAGTCGTGACCCCAGTAGCTGTCCCTGGTGATCTCCTCGGCGGTGTAGTACGTCTCGTCCACGAGCAGGCCCTCGCAGCCGTACTCGATGTCCCAGCCGCCGGGCGCCCGGACGTAGAACGACACCATCTTGTCGTTGGTGTGCCGGCCCAGCGTGGACGAGATGGAGAAGCCCTTCTCCTTGACGGTGTCGAGCGCGATGCCGACCGCGTCCAGGGTGTCGACCTCCACCATCAGGTGGACGAGCCCGGGGTCGCCGTCGTGCGGGGCCGGGCAGACCGCGAGGCTGTGGTGCCGCTCGTTGACGCCCATGAAGCGGATCCGCACCGCACCGCCGCCGACCTTCATCGCGCCGCGCGGCAGGAACCCGAGGACCTCGTTGTAGAACGCGGCGGTCTCGGCGAAGTTCGGGGTCGGCAGGACGACGTGGCCCATGCCCAGCGGCCCGGTGACGAACTTCTGCGCGAAGGCGGTGCGGACGGGGCTGTGGTCGAGCACCGGGCCGAAGAACACCTCGACGGGGGTGCCGCCGGGGTCGGTGAAGGCGATGACCTCCTCGGCGTCCCGTTCGGCCGCCTCCTTGGGGGTCAGCGCCGTCACGGCCGTCCCGGACTTCTCGACGGCCTCGCGGACGGCGGCGAGCGCGTACTGGTCGCGCACCTCCCAGCCGACGGCCAGCACCCGGTCGCTGTCGCCGGGCAGCACCTGGAGGCGCGACCGGCGCTCGTCCATGCGCAGGTACAGGCCGTCCGGGTCGGCGCCGCCGCCCTCGGCGAACCCGAGCCCGTCGAGGGCGAACTCGCGCCAGCGTTCGATGTGGCGGGTCTGGACCTTGAGATAACCCAGCCCTCGGATCTGCGTCACTATCCTCGATCCCTTCTGCTTCGTTGAGTTGCGGCGTGTTGGGGTCATGAAGGCGCCCATGACCCCGACACGCCGCAAGTGAGCGTTTAGATCATCGACCGCAGCGGACCCTGCGGGGGCTCGATGTCCAGGTCCGTCAGCGCGGACACGTGGTAGACCGAGCCCGGCACGTGGATCGCGTGCGCGAGGCCGACGTGCGCGTCCCGCCAGAACCGCTGGATCGGGTTGTCGGTCCGCATCGCGTTGCCGCCGGACCGGACCACGATCTCGGTCATCGCCTGCACCGCCCGCCACGCCGCGCGCACCTGGGTGCGGCGGCCGGCGGCGCGCTCGGCGAACGTCGGCACGTGCCCGGAGGCGACCATGTCGTACATGCGCGAGCAGTTGTCGAGCAGCGCCGTCCGGGACGCCTTGATCTCCTCGGCCGCCTCGCTGATCGCGTACAGCACGTACGGGTCGTCCTTGATCTTCGTGCCGGTGATCTGGACGCGGTTCCGCTGGTAGGCCAGGTGGTGGTACAGCGCGCCCTCGGCGATGCCGATCACCGCGGAGGTGATGCCGAGCGGGAACACGCAGGAGAACGGCATCAGGTAGGACGGGTTGGTCAGCCCGGCCTCGCGCGGCGCGGTCCCGTCCACGACCTTGGTGTACTCCAGCGTCCGGTACGCCGGGACGAAGGCGTCCTTGACGATGATGTCCTTGCTGCCGGTGCCGCTCAGCCCGGTGACGTTCCAGGAGTCCTCGACGATCTCGTAGTCGGAGCGGGGCAGGATCAGGTGCAGCGACCGGGGCGGCTGCGCCATCTTGCCCTCCTCGTCGCCCAGCATTCCGCCGAGGAAGATCCAGTCGCAGTGGTCGGTGCCGGACGAGAACTGCCAGCGGCCGTTGAAGATGTAGCCGCCGTCCACCGGCCGGGCGATGCCCATGGGCGCGTACGGGGACGCGATCCAGGTGTCGGGGTCCTCGCCCCAGACCTCCTGGCGCACCTTCGGGTCCGCGTAGGCCATCTCCCACGGGTGGACGCCGACGATGCCGGCGATCCAGCCGGTGGAGCCGTCGAGGGAGGCGGTCCCCATCACCGTCTCGGCGAACTCGCGGGGGTGCGCCTCAAGACCGCCGTGTTCCTTCGGCTGCAGCAGCCGGATCGCGCCGGACTCGCGCAGGATCGACGCGGCCTTGTCGTCCAGCCGGCCGAGGGACTCGTTGGCCGGGCCGAGTTCGCGGATCTGCTCCGCCCGCTCCATGATCGTGTCAAGCACGCGGTTCGCCATCGCCTGTCTCCCGTGGTGTGTTTCAGCCGTCGTAGGTGATCTTCAGCCGGTCGGTGACCGGCCTCGCCTGACAGGCGAGGATGAGGCCGTCGGCGAGATCCTGCTCGTCGAGGACCGTGTTGGCGTCCATGACCGCCTCCCCCTCCACGACCACGCAGGCGCAGGCCGCGCACGACCCCTCGCGGCAGGAGAACGGGGCGTCGACGCCGGCGCGCCGCAGCGCGTCGAGCAGCAGTTCGGACTTCGGCCACGGCACCGTGCGGGTCTCGCCGTCCATCTCGACCTCGATCTCGCCGGCGTCCCCGCCCGCGGCGGGCTCGTCGGCGGGCTCGGGCTCCTCGAACGGGTCGCCCTCCAGCGAGAAGAAACGCTCGACGTGGACGCGCATGCCGAGGCCGGTGAAGGTGTCGGTGACCAGGTCCATGAAGACCCCCGGCCCGCACACGAACGCCTGCCGCCCGGTGTACGGGGCGGCCAGGGACCGCAGGACGGCGGGCGTCGGAAGGCCCTGCACCGACTCCAGGATGTGGACGACCGTGAGCCGGCCGGGGTGCCGCTCGGTCAGCGCCCGCAGCTCGTCCGCGAAGATCACCGACCTTTCGTCCCGGTTGGCGTAGAGCAGCGTCACCGTGCCGCTCCCGCCCGCCAGGCACGACTTCAGGATGGACATCACCGGGGTGATGCCGCTGCCGCCCGCGACGAGCAGCAGGTCGTCGTCCAGCGAGGACGGCGTGAACGTGCCCGCCGGGCGCAGCACCTCCAGCACGTCGCCCGCCGTGACGTTGTCGCAGATCCAGTTGGATCCGAGACCGCCCGCGACCCGCTTGACCGTCACCTTCAGCCGGTCGTCGGTGAGCGGCGAGCTGCACAGCGAGTAGCAGCGCGCCGCCCAGCCGTTCTCGACCGGGACCCGGACGGTCAGGAACTGCCCGGGCCGGTAGGTGAACCGGCTCCGGTCGCCCTCGGCGGGTTCGAGGACGAGCGAGCGGGCGTCGGCCGTCTCGTGGACGACCTCCACCACCCGCGCCTTCAACGCCGTCATGAGGGTCCCGCGGCCTTCCCGGCGGCGTGCCGCGCGGCGATGTAGCCGAACACGATGGACGGGCCGATCGTCGCGCCCGGTCCCGCGTACTCGTTGCCCATCACCGACGCCGCCGAGTTGCCCGTCACGTACAGGCCCTCGATGACCGTCCCGTCCTCACGCAGGACGCGGGCGTGCTCGTCGGACACGAGGCCGCCCTTGGTGCCGAGGTCGCCGACCTCCATCCGGAACGCGTAGTACGGGGCGCCGTCGATCACGTCGAGGTTCGGGTTCTTCAGGTTGGGGTCGCCGTAGTAGCGGTCGTAGGCGGAGTCGCCGCGACCGAACTCGGGGTCCTTGGCCGCGCGGGCGTACTCGTTGAACGTCTGGACGGTCTCCGACAGGGCGTCCGCCGGGACGCCGATCTTGCCGGCCAGCTCGGCGAGCGAGTCCGCCCTGAACGCGATGCCCTTGTCGTAGAACGCCTTCGGGATCGGCGCGCCCGGCAGGATCTGCGCGAACGGGTAGCGGGCGCGGGCCTTCGCGTCCATCACGAACCAGCAGGGGACGTGCCCGCCCGCCAGCTGGTCGTGGACGAAGTTGACGTACGGCGCCGACTCGTTGGTGAACCGCCTGCCCTCCTGCGACACGATCACCGACCGCGGGATGCACCGCTCCGACAGCAGCGGGATCGTCGCCCCGGCCGGGTGCCGGACCGCCGGCATCCACCAGGCGTCGTCCATCAGGTCCAGGGCCGCGCCGACGCGTTCACCGGCGCGGATGCCGTCGCCGGTGTTCTCGCGGGCGCCCATGGCGAAGTCCTCCTGGCCGCCCTTCGGCAGGTACCTGTCGCGCATCTCCTGGTTGTGGTCGAACCCGCCCGTCGCGAGCAGGACGCCCTTGCGGCCGCGGATGCGCACGGTCTCGCCGTCGCGGGTGGCGACGATCCCGATGACGCGGCCGTCCTCGCCCGTGACCAGCTCGGTCATGGTGGTCTTGAGCCAGAGCGGGACGCCGGCGTCCTTGAGCGCCATCCGCAGCCGCGCCGCGAGCGCCCGGCCGCCCGTCGCCATGTGCCGGCGGCGGATCATGTTGGACGATACGCGCCACGCCGCGACCAGCGACGCGCGGCGGCCCGTCCAGGTGCGCTTGGCCATCGCGAGGTCGTGGTAGTCCTTCGCGGTGATCCACAGGCCGAGCGGGCCCTTCAGGTTGTTCGGCCGCTGGTAGCGCTCGTCCTCGCCGAGCTTGCGGGTGTCGAACGGCTTGGCCTCGATGGACCGGCCGAGCGCGCGCCCGCCCTCGTACTCGGGGTGGTAGTCGGAGTAGCCCTTCGTCCAGAAGAACTTCATCCACCTGCTCCGGCAGATGAGTTCCATCGCGGCGGGGCCGTTGTCGACGAAGGCGTCCAGGCGCGCGGCGGGGACGCGGCCCTCGGTGAGCCGGTCGAGGTAGGCGCGGATCGACTCGCGGCTGTCGTCGTGGCCGAGCGCCTTCAGCGTCGGGTTGTTCGGGATCCAGATGCCGCCGCCGGAGATCGCGGTGGAGCCGCCGAACCTCTTGCCCTTCTCGACGATCAGCGCGGACATGCCGGTGTCGTGCGCGGTCAGCGCCGCCGCCATCCCGCCGCCGCCGCTGCCGACGATGACGAGGTCGTACTCGTGGTCCCAGTCGCTCATGGGGGCCTCCGGCGAGGCGGCGGCCTCCCGCGCCTCCTGGTTCGCTTCGCTCATTTCGCGTCCTCGGCGGTCAGGAAGGCGAGGACGGCGTTCTCCCAGGCGGCCTTCTGCTCGATCATCACCCAGTGGCCGCAGTTCGGGAAGATGCTGACCTGGACGTCCGGGATCGTCCGCATCGGGATCAGCGCCATGTCGACGGGGCTGACGCGGTCGTCGCGTCCCCAGGTGATGAGGGTCTTGGCCTTGAGCTTGTGGAGCATCGCCCAGTAGGGCGGCTCGTCGGAGGCCGCCATCGCCTTGGCGCGGGCCGCCATCGCCTTCGATCCGTACATGCGGCGGGCGCTCGCGAGCGTGTCGGGGTCGGTGGCCTGCCGCCAGCGCTCCTCGATCATCTCCTCGGTGATCGTCCGCGGGTCGTGGACCATCGAGTTCAGCCACCGGACCAGGCCCTCGCGGGTCGGGTCGTCGGTGAACTCCGCCAGCAGCCTGATGCCCTCGCCGGGCGCGGGGCTGAACACGTTCCGCCCGATCCCGCCGATGGTGACCAGCCGCCGGACGCGGTCCGGGTGCCGCAGCGCCACCTGCGTCCCGATGATGCCGCCCATCGAGTTGCCGATCACGTCGACCCGGCTCAGGCCCAGGCCGTCCAGGAACCGGACGGCCGCGCCGCCGGCCGCCATCATCGGGTGCTCGTCGGTCGGGTCGCTGACCCCGAAGCCGGGGAATTCGAGGACCAGGCACCGGAAGTGCCCGGCGAACCGGGAGAGGTTGCCGCGGAAGTTCCGCCAGCCGGTGACGCCGGGGCCGGACCCGTGCAGCATCAGCAGGGGCGGGCCCTCGCCGGCCTCGTGGTAGCGCAGGACGCCCCGATCGGTGGCGAGCTCGCGCAACGTCGACTCGTAGGTCAGCTCCGCAGGCATGATCTCCCAGTCCTTCGACGGTGGCTTGACGGGAACGTAATCTTCGGGGGGACAAGGTCACCCGGGACATCCCGATCAGCGGGACGCGGGTCTCATCCGGGTTCGGCGGGGCCGGTCCGGGACGCGCTTCCACTCATCGGGATCGGCGCGTACCCGGGCGTCCGGGCCGTGTCTACGGTTCCGGCGAACCGGTCACTTGACCGGCACAACGTCCCCCTGCTCACTGGACATTGCGGCTTATTGGGCATTGTTGAGGGAGATGTTGTCGTTGAACAGACCGCGTCCCGCACCGAGCCCCGAGGTGAACAGATGCCAGCCGAGCCCGCGCTCACCGCAGACACCGGCGTGACGCCGTCCGATGCCGCCGCTCCCGAGCCGGCGGAGTTCCGGAAGGCCATGGCGGAGTTCGCCACGGGCGTCACCGTGGTCACCGCCCTCGACGGCGGCGAACCCGTCGGCTTCGCCTGCCAGTCGTTCGCGTCGGTGTCCCTCGAACCGCCGCTGATCCTGTTCTGCGCGGACAAGCGCGGCCGGTCGTGGCCGCGGATCCGCGCGGCCGGGCGGTTCTGCGTCAACGTGCTGGGCGAGGAGCAGCGCGACCTGTGCGAACGGTTCGGGTCCAGCCGGGGCAGGAAGTTCGAGGAGCTGGACTGGGAAGTGTCGGAGTGGGGCACGCCCACACTGCCGGAGGTCCTGCTCGCCGTCCACGCGGTCGTCCACGACGTGCACGATGCCGGCGACCACGATGTCGTGATCGGGCGGGTCCTGGAGGTGGAGCGGCACGAGGTGCGCGACGGCGCCTGGCGGCGTCCGATGGTGTTCTTCCGCAGCCGGTTCGGCGTCGGCGAGCCGGACGCGCCGATCGCCCCGGACCCGTGGGGCCTCGGCGACCGGTGGGGCTGGGGCTGAGGTCCGCCCGGCGCTCACATCCAGTCGCCGCGTCCGTCCACGGCGAGCAGCCGGTTCATCGTCTCCGGCGACCACGTCGTCTCCTGGCTCGCCCGGGAGACGGCGCGCCGGCCCCGCGGGCGCCCGGCGCCCGGCGCCGACCCGGGGAAGAGGATCTGCGAGGTCTCGCGGGCGGCGGTGACCACCAGCGGCGCGACGTTCTCCAGTGGCGTGCGGATATCGCCGACCAGGGAGATGCCGGCGACCGGCCCCTCCGCGCCGCGGATCGCCGCGGCCACGCAGGCGATGCCGGGGAACGACTCGCCACGCTCGAACGCCAGCCCGCGCCGCTGCCGGATGCGGTGCAGCTCCTGGTGCAGGGTGCCCAGCTCGCCGATGGTGCGGTTGGTGAACCGGGTGATCTCGGTGCCGAGCAGCGCGTCCACCTGCTCGGGCTCCAGCCATGCCAGCATCGCCTTGCCGAGCGCGGTGCAGTGCGCCGGGGCGCGCCCGCCGACCCGGGACGGGACGGACGTGGCGAGCCGTCCGCCGAGCTTGTCCAGGTAGAAGACCTCGGCGCCGTCCAGCACGGCCAGGTGGGCGACGAGCCCGGTGGTGACCTGCAGTTCGTGCAGCAGCGGCGCCGCCGCCTCGCGGATCTTGCCCTGTCCGCCGTCCTGGCCGCCGAGGCCGAGGGCGCGCTGGCCGAGGCCGTAGCCGAACGAGTGGTGCGCGAGCCAGCGCTGCCGGACGAGCTGGTCGAGGATGCGGTGCGCGGTGGAGCGCGGCAGCCGGGTGCGGCGCGCGACGTCCTCCAGGGTCAGCCGGGCCGTCGGCCCGTTGAACGCGTCGAGGATCAGCGTCATCCGCTCGATCATCGACGGCGGCGACTCTCGCCGCGCGGGCATCGCCGTCATGGCCTCCGGTGTCGCTGCCCCGTGCGTCATCACCTCGGTCATCGCACCTCCAGAACATGACTGAAATGAATTCTTGTTACCTGGAATGTAGCAACCGCTTGGTGCTATGGGAAGAGGCAAGTAAGTCCAGGTCAGCGGAGGCTATGACGCTCAGACCGGCATCCGGGCCGTCCGAGGTGCCGTGATAGAACGTTTTCCTGCCGAAGAAGGGAGCAACGATGCGTGTCGGCATCGTCACGCCGGTGGTGGCCCAGCCGCCGCCCGGCCACGCCGCATGGGAGCGGGACGCCGGAATCGAGGAGATCGCCCGGATCGCCGAGACCGCCGACCGGCTCGGCTACCACCACGTCACCTGCAGCGAGCACGTCGCCGTCCCCGCCGAGGCGGCCGAGCAGCGCGGCGGCGTCTACTGGGACCCGCTCGCCACGTTCGGCTACCTCGCCGCCCGCACGTCCCGCATCCGGCTCGCCACCCAGGTCCTGGTGCTCGGCTACCACCACCCGCTCGCGATCGCCAAGCGGTACGGGACGCTCGACCGCGTCAGCGGCGGCCGGCTCACGCTCGGGCTCGGCGTCGGGAGCCTGGAGGAGGAGTTCGACCTGCTCGGCGCCCCCTTCGCCGGGCGCGGCGCCCGCGCCGACGACGCCCTCGCCGCCCTCCGGGCGTCGCTGGGCCGCCGGACGCCGGAGTACCACGGCGCGCACTACGGCTACTCCGGCCTGGTCGTGGAGCCGCACGCCGTCCAGGAGCACGTCCCGCTGTGGATCGGCGGCCGCTCGGCACGCTCCCTGCGCCGCGCCCTGACGGCCGACGGCTGGGTCCCGTTCGGCCTCCCGCTGAAGACGCTGGCCGGGATGCTCGCCGACGCCGACACCCCGCCGGGCTTCGAGGTGGTGCTGGCCCCGTCCCGTCCCCTGGACCCGCTCGGCGCCCCGGAGGCCGCCGGGAACGCCCTCGCCGGGCTCCGGGAGGCCGGAGCCACGATCGCGGGCGTCACGTTCACCTCCACGTCCCCCGAGCACTACTGCGACCAGCTGGCCGCGCTGCGCGACCTGGCCGGCGCCCATGGGCTGACCTTCGAGGAGAAGCGGTGACCGTCGAATCCCGCCTGGCCGCCCTGGAGGACCGCCTCCGCGCCCTGGAGGACGAGCGGGACATCACCCGGCTGATCCTCTCCTACGGCCCGCTGGTCGACAGCGGCTGCGCCGCCGGCGTCGCCGCCCTCTGGGAGCCGGACGGCGTCTACGACGTGGACGAGCTCCTCATGACCGGCCAGGCCGAGATCGAGGCGATGGTCCGCTCCGCCGGCCACCAGCGCTGGATCACCGGCGGCTGCGCCCACGTCGTCGGCCCGCCCCACATCACCCTCGACGGCGACGAGGCCACCGCCGTCGGCTACACCCTCATGATCGTGAAGAGGCCCGACGGCTTCGTCCTGCGCCGCGCCACCGCCAACCACTGGCGGCTGCGCCGCACCCCCGCCGGCTGGCGGGCCGTGACCCGCACCAACCGGGTCCTGGACGGCCGCGAAGAGTCCCCGGACCTCCTGGCCTCCCACTTCCCCCGGGCCATCCGCTTCACCGGCGAGCCTGAGGAAGGCGGAATCGGCTCATAGTGAACGCTGCCATTGCGTGCACGCGTCCAGGCGGTCTATGGGATTTTTGAAGGCGATTGCCGGGTGCTGGAATGGCGGGCGGGTGGGAATGGATCCGTTGCGTTCTGACGACCCCAGTCGGGTCGGCTCGTATCGGCTGCTCAGGCGGCTGGGCGGCGGTGGGATGGGGCAGGTCTATCTGGGCCGGACGGCCGGTGGCCGCAACGTCGCGATCAAGATGGTGCGCGGCGAGTACGCCGCCGATCACCAGTTCCGGCTCCGCTTCCGGCGGGAGGTCACCGCGGCGCGCCAGGTCAGCGGCCCGTGGACGGTCCCGGTCCTCGCCGCCGACACCGAGGGGCCGCGCCCATGGGTGGCCACCGGTTTCGTTCCCGGCCCCTCCCTGTCCTCGGCGGTCCGCGAATTCGGCCCCCTGCCGGAACCGACCGTCCTGGCCCTGGGCGTCGGGTTGTGCGAGGCGCTGTCGGCCATCCACCGCCTGGGGCTGGTGCATCGGGACGTCAAACCGTCCAATGTCCTGCTGGCCCTGGACGGCCCCCGGCTGATCGACTTCGGCATCGCCCGGGTCCTGGACGGCACGGCGGAACTCACGCGGTCGGGGCTCATCCTCGGCTCGCCCGGTTACATGTCGCCCGAGCAGGCCCAGGGCCGCGAGGCCGGAGCCCCCACCGACGTCTTCTCCCTCGGCGCGGTGCTGGCCTACGCGGCCACCGGGACCGCTCCCTTCGGCGACGGCGTCAGCGCGGCCACACTGCTGTACCGGGTGATCCACGAGGAACCGGACCTGGCGGACCTGCGCGGTGATCTGCGCGAATTGGTGGCGGACTGCCTGGCCAAAGACCCCGCCCGGCGCCCCGCTCCGGGCGATGTGCGCCGCCGGCTGCTCGCCCTCGACGGCGGCACCGCGCACCTCGGCAGCGAGAACTGGCTGCCACCGGCGATCTCCGACTCGGTGGGACGCCTCGCCGTCGAACTCCTCGACCTCGACGACGCCTCCACCGAGCCCCCGGTCCGGCCGCCCACGGCCCCGGCCCTCGGCCCGCCCGCGGCGCCCGTCCCGCCCCCGGCGTC
>NZ_BCQQ01000045.1 GCF_001552155.1 Actinomadura formosensis NBRC 14204
TAAGTGAAGGGAAGGCCGTCCATGTTGGGTCGCCGGCAGGGAGGAAGGCGTCCTGCCATTCGCGGCTGCAGCGCAGCCAACGTGGATCTGTCGTTTTCAGCCCCTCCAGTGCGGAGCGCTTCTCCTCGCGCGTTCCGGTCAATTCGAGATACCGGACGTCGGCTGCTTCCTCCTCATCGGAACAGGCGGCGTTAGCGAAGATGAGGACGCTGAGTTGCCGGCCCACATCGGGTCCGAAGATGCGAGTGGGCATCGGTGGACGGTTGCCCTCGGGGGTGAGTTCGATGACCCAGCCCACCTTGCACTTGCGTCGCAGATACTCACGCAGACCGCTGAAGGCGCGGCCTCTGGTCACGCTGGACGGGACGATGAAGGCGACTATGCCCGCCGGCATGCGCTGCTCGGCCTCGAACACCTTCCAGGTCGCCCAGCGCAGGAAGTACCAGGGCGTGCCGTGCAGGTCGGACTCGTAGCGGCCGAGACCGTCGGCTCTGAACTCGTCGATGGAAGGGCGCTTGGAGACGGACCGGGACCCAGATGCTCCCCGCCGCGGATGTTCGATCCATGGGGCGCGGCCCTTCGCGTTTTCCACGTGCGGTGGATTGCCGATGACCACCATCACCGGAACCTTGAGCTTGATGTCGTTCGCCTCGTCGCGCGCTTCCTCCATCACCCGGTAGGGGGCGCCCAGCTTTCGCTGCACGTGGTTCGGGTCGGCCAGCGCATCGGTGAGGAATCGCCGCGCCTTGGGGGGTGTCTCCACCTGGAACCGGGTCTTGAAGGAGCCGTGGATGCGAAGTTCGGCGACCGCATACGGGGCGACCTGGATCTCGAACCCGATGAGCCTTTTCGAGACCAGGTCATGGACGAAGTCCTCGCGTGTCCCGGGACCGAGCTTGTCGCCGACGCGGTCGGCCACGGCGCTGATGATCTCGACGAGGAAGGTCCCGGTGCCCATCGCGGGATCCACGATCACGACGTCGTCGTCGGCGAAGCCCCACTCCTTGCCGAGATGTTCTTGCAGTACCTCGTCGACAAATCTGACTATATGGCGGGCGACGTCAATAGGGGTGTAGTAGGAGCCGGTGTCCTTGCGCAGCACGGGGTCGTAGGTCGCGAGGAAGCGTTCGTACAGGTAGGCGTAGGCGTCCGCCGGGCTGACGTCGAGATCATGGAGGCGGGCGACGTTGATGACACGGCGCAGGGTCTCGATCGTGTCCAGTTCATCGTCCACGCCGCTGGTGAGCACGGCGAACGCCTGCCCCATCAGCAGGTGCCGCTTCCCCAGTTTCTGGGCGATCTCGTGGTAGGTCTCGCCGAGGAGGTCGATGCCGTCGACACGGGCCAGGAGCAACGCGAACGTGATCGTTTGTGCGAACGCGTCGGCGAACCGTTCGTTGTCGAGACCGGGGAAGAGCAGGTCCCGCCAGTCGTCGGCGAGCAATGCCAGCCGCATCTGCGACCGCTTCTTCAGCGGGTCGGTGATCGCGGCGTGGACCTCCTCCTTCAACAGTCCGCACAGGCCCCCGATGATTTTCACCAGCGAGGTCAGCGTTTGCGGGGACTCCGGCTCCCAGAGCAGGAAGCGCCGAAGGACGCCGACCAGTTCGGTGACGGCATGCTCCGAGGGGCGGCGCAGGTCAGAGATCGTGTTGGCGAGCCTGACGATCGACGAGATCCGCTCGCCGTACGAGTACTGCGCCCACGTTACGCCGTCGGTATAGACCACGTTCGGGAGCGAGCAGAGCTTGCTCCACTGTTCCTGGTCGCCTTTCGTCGGGCGCCACTCCGCCGCTCCGGGGACACCCTTGCCAGGCTTTTTCAACTCGACGTAGCCGACTCGTACTTGCCCGATGTTCACGGCGTAGTCCGGCCGCGCGCGGAGTGGGCCGAGCCTCACCTCGCCATAGGGAACGGCCTCTACGCCGATGAGGGAACCGAGTTTCCGCAGGAGTATCTCTAGCGGCCCTCGTAGCTGGTCCTCCTCTGCTCCTCCCAGCCCCCGTTTCTGGGATACCGTCCGGCCGAACTCTGCCACGATCGCCTGTGCGGCGGCCCTGGTCTCGGGCTTGGAGGACCGTGTCACGCCCACCTCCAGAGAAGAGCGGCACCGCCCTCACCGTGAGCGCTGTTTCGGACTTCATCAAGTCGCTGGAGGGTCGCATCTGCACTGTTGGCCACATCCGGCTCAGCCCGTCACGCCGGACATACCTCGCTGAGCCGCGAAACGTGTCCGGAGTTTTCATACGTGCTGATCAAGGAGGGGGCCTATCGCAACGGGCCCGTGCGGCTTTGAGCCGCATCCAGCCGATGAAACCCGGATTACCGGGCGCCGTGCGGTCGTCTGGACCGTGACCCGCGTCGAGCACTGGCATTTGCCGAGCGCATGAAATGCCGCCCGGAGGTGACCATTTCATCGCGAGGCCTTGACGCGGTGCGGGTGCCACCGCCGCCCGCGGAGGGAACGTACGCGGTGACAGCACACGCAGGAAGCGCACGCCGCCGTGCGCGACGGTGACGGCAGGACGTCGCGCTCCCGGAACACGGGTGCCCGCTTCCGGTTCGGCCCGCTGGGGGAGAGAGATCATGGCGAAGGGCTTCAAGGGCAGGATCGCTCTGGACATCCGGGATTCGGAGCCGGACTGGGAGCCGTTCCTGTCGCCGTGGGCCCCGAAGGGCTCCCCGAACGTGCTGGTGATCGTGTGGGACGACGTCGGGTACGGGACGATGGACTGCTACGGCGGGCCGGTGAAGACGCCGACGATGACCCGGATCGCGAATCTCGGCGTGCGGTACTCCAATTTCCACACCACCGCGCTGTGCTCGCCGACCAGGGCGTCACTGCTGAACGGGCGGAACGCGACATCGAACGGGATGGCCACGGTCGCCGAGTTCAGCGCCGGGTTCCCCGGGATCTCCACCCGCATCCCGGCGGGGAACGGGTTCATCTCCGAAGTCCTCGCCGAACGCGGCTACAACACCTACTGCGTCGGCAAATGGCACCTCACTCCCGGGTGGGAGACCGGCATGGCCGCGTACAAGGGGCGCTGGCCTCTCGGGTGCGGGTTCGAGCGGTTCTACGGCTTCCTCAACGGCGAATCGAGCTCCTGGTACCCGAGCCTGGTCCACGACAATCATCAGGTCGCCACGCCGGGGACGCCCGAGGAGGGGTACCACATAGCCAAGGACCTGTCCGACAAGGCCATCCAGTTCATCCGGGACGCCAAGGCCGTCGATCCGGACAAGCCGTTCTTCATGTACCTGGCGCTCGACGCGGCCCACGCGCCGCACCATGTCTTCAAGGAATGGGCCGACCGGTACAAGGGGGTGTTCGACCAGGGCTACGAGGCGATCCGGCCCGAGATCCTGCGCCGCCAGAAGGAGCTCGGCCTGCTGCCCGAGGACACCGAGCTCTCCCCGATCAACCCGCACGGCGAGCCGCAGGCCACCGGACCGGACGGGCAGCCGTGGCCGGTGCTCGACACGGTCCGGCCGTGGGACTCGCTCAGCGCCGGCGAGCGGCGGCTGTTCGCCCGGATGGCCGAGGTCTTCGCCGGCTACGTCTCCTACTCCGACGACCAGCTCGGCCGGGTGATCGACTTCCTGGAGTCGGCCGGCGAGCTCGACAACACGATCATCGTGGCCGTCTCCGACAACGGCGGAAGCGGCGAGGGCGGCCCGGACGGGACGTTCAACGAGTGGCGCTTCTTCAACGGCCTGCCCACCCCCGCCGAACTGTCCCTGGAGCACATCGACGAACTCGGCGGCCCCTCCTCCTACAACCACTACAACACCGGATGGGCGTGGGCGTTCGACACCCCGTTCCCGTACTGGAAGCGCTGGGCCGGCTACGAGGGCGGTGTGGCCGACATGTGCCTGGTCGCCTGGCCCGGCAGGATCAAGGCCCGGGGCGAGGTGCGTCACCAGTACGTCCACGCCGTCGACGTGGCCCCGACGCTCTATGACCTGCTGGGCGTCCAGCCGCCCGAAGTGCTCGGCGGGCGCCCGCAGAACCCGATCGAGGGCGAGAGCTTCGCGGCCTCCATCACCGACCCGTCGGCGCCGGGGAAGCGGACCCAGTTCTACACGATGCTGGGCCAGCGCGCGATCTACCACGACGGGTGGCTGGCCTGCACCGTCCACCCCCCGCTGAGCGGCTGGGGCAGGTTCGAGGACGACGAGTGGGAGATCTACGACCTCTCCCGGGACCGCGCCCAGTCCAAGAACCTGGCCGACCGGGAGCCCGGCCGGCTCGAGCGGATGAAGAGCCTGTGGTACTACTACGCGGGCAACTACAGCGGGCTGCCGCTGGACGACCGCACCGCGCTGGAGCAGACCCTCGCCGAGCGCCCGCAGGGCACCCCGGCCCGGGACCGCTACATCTACTACCCCGACTGCGCGCCGGTGCCCGAGCAGTCCGGCGTCATGACCAACGGCCGGTCGTACACCATCGTCGCCGGGGTCGACGTCCACTCGGACGACGTCGAGGGCGTCCTGTTCGCCCATGGCGGCGTCTCCGGCGGGCACAGCCTCTACATCAAGGACGGCCGCCTGCACTACGCCTACAACTGGGTGGGCAGCCGCCTGCAGCTCGTGGCCGCCGACCTGTCCCTTGAGCGGGGCAGGCACACGTTCACGGCCGAGTTCAGGGCCGAGGAACGCAGCACCGACCCCGAGATGCCCGGCACCACGGGATCCCTCACCCTGTACGTGAACGAGCAGCGGGTGGCCGGCGCCCGCATCATCACCCAGCCCAGCTACTTCTGCCCCGTCGGAGACGGGATCTGCGTGGGCCGCGACGACGGCTCGCCCGTCACCCCCGGCTACCGGCCGCCGTTCCGGTTCACCGGAGGCGCCATCGACCGGGTCGCCGTCGACGTCTCCGGCGACCGCTTCATCGACCACGAGGCCGAGGTGCGCGGCTGGCTGATGGTCGACTGACCGCCTGCCGGCGATCGGCGTCCGCCCGGGCAAGGGGTCATTCGCTCGACCGCACCGCCGTGGCAGCCCGGGGGCTGAAGCATCGCTCCTGGCCGAAGCGGTACGGCACCGACCCGTCGTCCGATGTCACTGAGCGGCCAGCCATTCCTCTACGCCGCGTTGGTCGACGCCCAGACGACGGAGGACCTGCGCGCCGACGCCGTGTTGCTCGGCAAGGACTCCGAGCAGGATGTGCTCCGTTCCGACGTAGTCGTGACCGAGCCGTTGCGCCTCCCGCACACTCAGTTCGATGGCCCTCGTGCCTCGCGGGGTGTAAGGGAATTCTCCCGACAGGTCGTCAGACCGCGGCCCGAAGACCTCACTCATCGCCGCGCGCAGCCGTTCCGGCGTGGTCTTCTCGGCGAGGGCCTTCGCCGCCAGGCCCTGTGGCTGGCTCAGCAGGGCGAGAACGATGTGCTCGGTACCCACGTAGTTGTGCCCGGCGGCGCGCGCCTCGTCCTGGCAGGCGACCAGGATCGCCTGCGCACGGGGAGTCCACCGATCGTGGGCCCGCGCGAGTGCGGCCACGTCCGCGGGCTTGGTGACGAACCGCTTCTGGGCGGCCTGTCTGGTCATTCCCATCGTTCTGCCGATCTCGGCCCAGGTCGCCCCGGCGTTGTGCGCCGCGTTCACGAAATGCCCGACGAGCTGATCGGAGACGTCGTCGAGCATCCCGGACATGGCTATCGCGTCGGAGAGGTGCACGAGCGCGCCGCCATCCGGGTGAGACGCGGTCACGCGGTTTATCAGGTCATCGAGTCGCACTGGTTCTTCCATGCTGTCAACCTGAAAATGACAGATATGAGGTGATATGACCGTGGCCCGGCCCAGAGCCCCGCACCGCGACATCGAAGTTCTGTGTCATGGCAACCATGATCGGTTCCTTCGGCGGGAGAGGCCACTAAACTTGCGAGAATGGCAAACACGGACGAGGTGCTGGCCATGGTCGGGCCGCGGCTGCGCGCGATCCGTAGGCAACGTGGGACGACCCTTGCCGACGTGGCGGCCGAGACGGGTATCTCGGTGTCCACGCTGTCGCGGCTGGAGGCCGGTCGCCGCCGTCCCACGCTGGAGCTTCTGTTGCCGCTGGCGCAGGCGTACGGTGTGCAGATCGATGAGCTGATCGGTGCGCCGCCGACCGGTGATCCGCGTATCCACCTGCGTCCGGTGCAGCACAAGGGCATGACGTTCATCCCGCTGACCCGCCAGGTCGGGGGCGTGCAGGCGCACAAGGTGATCATTCCGCCGCAACGCCGCACACCCGAGCAGAAGACCCACGAGGGTTACGAGTGGATGTACGTGCTCCGGGGCCGTCTCCGGCTGCTCCTGGGCGACCAGGAGCTGGTGCTGACCGAGGGTGAGGCGGCCGAGTTCGACACCCGGGTGCCGCACTGGTTCGACAGCGCCGATCCCACCCCGGTCGAGGTGCTCATCCTGTTCGGTCATCAGGGCGAACGCGTCCACCTCCGCGCGCGCTCCGTACCGCGATAACGGCCGGCCACGCCGGCGGATCGGGTGAACGTCGGCGCGCGCCATCGTCCGCACTTTCGTGTGGCATATGGTCCGCACCCCCGGGGCTTGTCCACAACGGTGTGGTCTCGGAACGTGATTCGTGGGTCTGGTATCGCTAATTCTTGAGATGTTTGTGAACGCCATCTTTTCTCTCAGTTAGGTGCGCTGATGACAGCTGAGCAGACCTCGTCCGGGCTCTCCCGCGACGTACGGGCCGACTTCCCGATTCTCGCAACGGATCTCGACGGCAAGCCGCCCGTATATCTGGACAACGCCGCGACGACGCAGATGCCGCGTCAGGTGCTGGACGCCATGTACGACTACTACAGCAACGACAACAGCAATGTCGGACGTGGTGTCCACACGCTCGGCATGCGGGCGACGGATCGTTTCATGCGGTCACGCGAGCGCGTCCGTGCCTTCCTGAACGCCGCCCAGGCGAGTGAGATCGTGTTCACCAAGAGCGCGACCGAGTCGGTGAACCTGGTGGCGCAGAGCTTCGGGCGCCAGGTCGTGTCGGACGGCGACGAAGTCCTGATCAGTGGGCTTGAGCACCACTCCAACCTGCTCCCGTGGCGGCGGCTGTGCGAGCAGACCGGGGCCGCTCTGAAGGTCGCGGCCGTCGACGAGCACGGCGAGCCGTCCCTGGACTCCTTCCGCGCGCAGATCACCGAACGGACGCGGCTGATCGCGGTGGCCCACGTCTCCAACGTCCAGGGCACCGTGAACCCCGTACGCGACATCACCGCGGCGGCGCACGACCACGGCATCTTCGTGGTCGTGGACGGCGCCCAGGCCGTCGCGCACCGGAGCGTGGACGTGCGGGACATCGGCGCCGACTTCTACTGCTTCTCGGCGCACAAGATGTACGGCCCGCATGGCACCGGGGTGCTGTACGGCAAGGCCGAGCACTTCGAGCGGATGGAGCCGGTGCTCCTCGGCGGCGGCATGGCGCCGATCGCCTCGTACGACGGCCCGCTCATCTCCATGCCGCCACTGCGGTTCGAGGCGGGCTCGCCCAACATCGCCGGCATGGTGGGCACCGCGGCGGCGATGGACTATCTCGACGGCCTCGGCCGGGACGCGGTCCACGAGCACGACGCGGCGCTGGCCGCGCGCGCCGCCGAGGGGCTGCGCGCCCTGGGCGGCGTCACCGTGTACGGGGCCCAGGCGCCGCGGGGCGGCATCCTCTCCTTCAACGTGGACGGCGTGCATCCGCATGACGTCGGCGGCCATCTGAACACCTTCGGCATCGCCACCCGTACCGGCGTGCACTGCGCGTCTCCCTTCATGGACGGCCTCGGGCTCGTCGGATCCGTACGTGCCTCGTTCGGTGTGTACAACACGATGGACGAGGTCGAGCTGCTCATCGAGTCGGTGAAGACGTCGGAGAAGGGCTTCTGGTCGACGAACCACCCGAACGAGCGATTCCTGCCCCCCGGCCGAGACAGCGGCTGACCTATCGGAACGCCTCGGAAGCCTGGGGATGGCGAGGGGTGCCCTTCACCACACATCACCAAGGAGAACCGTCATGCCGGAGCACCGATCCGCCGTGGCCGTCGCCACGACGGAGGCGGCGGATCGGCGCGCCGAGGCGCGTCGTATCGCGTTTCTTTTCCAGGACGGGGTGCTGCTCGCCGCGGCCGTCTCGGCGTTCGACGCGCTCGGCCTGCTGGACGGAAAGCCGTACAACACCGGCGGCCTTCCCGGCACCGGGTACCTGGGTGCGGCCTGGCACTGCCTGGCCGCGGCCGGCTGGATCGAATCCGACCCCGCGGCATGGACCGAGCGGGGCCTGGAGGCGCTGCGGCACCGTGCGCGGCTCGTCGCCGGTGGGGCGTTCCTCACCCGCTTCGACGACAACGCTCCCGACTGCTGGGCCACCCCCTGGGACGCCGCCACCCGGGCGGCCTTCACCGCCCTGCTCCGTGAGCACGAGCGGTGGCGGGCCGGCGCCGACCCGGCCGACCCGCTCACGACCTACCTCGACGCGACCCTCGCCGTGCCGGCGATCCTCACCCTGCGCGGCACCGGCGGCCTGCACCGTCCGACCGGCGACTTCGCGAGGTTGTTCGTCCTGCTCGGGTGGCTCGACCGCGACGGCGGCTGGACCGGGCTGGGAAGGGCCTGCCTCGCCTTCTCCGGCCACTGCGGTCTCGTCGGCTCGTATCTGCCCATGCTGAGCCGGCTGCAGCGGCTGTTCCGCGGGGAACTGGTGGTCACACCCGGCCGCGACGAATGGCACTGCCAACGGCGAATCAACGTGGAGGCCAGCTCAGCCGCGCACCGGCGGTACTTCTCGGACACCGACTCGATCATCCAGGAGATATTCCGCCGCGCACCCCGCCCGTCCTTCGTCGCCGACATGGGCTGCGGAGACGGAACCTGGCTCGCCCATCTGCACGCCCTCCTCGGGGACGGCATCCGGTACGTCGGCATCGACGCCAGCCCCGTGGCCCTCGACCGAGCCCGCGAGGTGCTGAGCGCGGCGGGCGTGCCCGACCCGCTGCTGCTGATCGGCGACGTCACCGACCCCGACGCCCTGCGCGCGCGGCTCGCCGAGCACGGCCTCGCGATCGACGATGGGCTGCACATCAGATCGTTCCTCGACCACGACCGCACCTATCTCGGTGTGGACTCGCGCGACGACGGCCCGGGGTGGTCCGCCGGCGTCCATCTCGCGCCCGACGGGAGCCCGCTGAGCGCCCGCGAGGTCGAATCGGATCTCGTGGCCCACCTTCGGCGCTGGCGGCGGCACGTCGGCAGATTCGGGCTGGTCGTCATCGAGGCCCACAGCGTGGCCCCGAAGGTGGCCCGCCACCAGGTCGGCGCGTCGCACTCCGCGGCACTCGACACCTACCACGCCCTGTCGCACCAGTATCTCGTCGAGTACTCCGCGTTTCTGCGCTGCTGCGGACTCGCCGGACTGCAACCGGTCGGCCATCTCGAGCGCCGGTATCCCAGGAACAAGCCGTTCGTCGCGGTCTCCGCGAACCACCTCGTGACGGAACGGCCGATGCCGGCCGGCCCGCCGCGGGCGCGGCACGACACCTGGTCGCCGGGTCCGGAGGAGGATCTGGACGACGGCGCCGCTCTGCACCGGCTGCTGTTCGCCGACGGCGACCTCGCCCGCCCACGAACCTGGTGCTCCGGCCCGACCGGCATTGTCGTCCACCAGGTGCTCGAGGCGGTGGAGGCGCGCATCGAACACGTCCGCCCCGGCGACGCCGTCCGGGTGCTCGATTACGGGGCGGGCACCGGCTTCGCCTCCATCGAGCTGACGAAGGCGTGCCTTGAGCGAAACGTCGTACCACGCCTGGCCGAACGCGACGCGACGTTCGAGCTGCATCTCGTGGACATCCCGGGCGGGTGGTTCGCGCAGGGGTACGAGCTGCTGCGGGACGTCCCCTGGACGCGCTTTCACGCCCTCCGCCGGCCCGGCGGCGGAAGCTTCCGCCCACTGCGCGAGGTCCTGGCGGGGCAGGAGACCGACGCCGTACTCGCCAACATGGTCTTCCACCTTCTCCCCGCCCGGGCCATGCGGCGGGCGGCGGCGTCCATCGCCGGCGTGCTGCGTCCCGGCGGGCTGCTCGCCTTCAGCGCGCCCGACCTGGCCGACCGGCGGGCGGACTCGGTGCTGTTCCACGACGCCAACCGGCTGGTGAGGCGGTACTGGCTGGCCGCGCTCGACACCGACGACCCGGGTGGGCTCGCACCGGTCCTGCGCGAGGCGGCGGCATCGGTCCGGCAGCCGCTGCGCGCGGACGCCCAGCGGCGCGCGGACCGCAGGATCCTGCCGGCGCCGGTGCACGGCGAGGCGGTGGCCGCCGCGCTGGCGCCGTACTTCGAAGGGGCCGTCGAACGGCGCACGTACGAGTTCCTGGCCGAGGAGTGTCTGCTGGGCGCCCTCGTCCCGGCGAATCAGCGAGAGTACTTCGCGGAGATATCCGACCGCCGGCTGCGGGAGGCCGTGATCCGTCATCTGATGCTGGACCGGGTGCTGCCCGAGATGATGAGCGGCCCGGCAGGGACCGCGCACGGAGTGAACGTGGAATGGAAGCTCGGCCGGTTCACAGCGAGGTGATGTCCCTGATCTCGGCGCTCAGCCGGCGGGGAAGGGCGCGGCCCCCGCCGGCGGGGCGGGCTCCGGGGCCGGGCCGGGGACGGGGATATCAGGCCAGGTCAGGGTGGTGGAGGCCCAGGCGAGTCCGGCACCGAACGAGGTCAGCAGCACGCGCATGCCTGGTTTCAGTGCCCCCGCGTGCACGGCGTGGTGGAGGACGAGGGGGATGGACGCGGCCGCGGTGTTTCCGACATCGGCGATGTCGGACAGGACGCGCTGCTCGGGGACGCCCAGCCGGCGGGCCACGTCGGCGGAGATGCGCTCGTTGGCCTGATGGGGGGCGACCGCGTCGATCTCGGTGAGCGCCCAGCCGGCCTGCTCGGCGGCACGCCTGGAGGAGGCCACCATGCGCTGCACGGCATGGCGGAACAGGTCGCGGCCCGACATGGTGAGGAACGGGGCCTTGCCGGGCGCGGCGTGGTGATCGGCGCGCTGTCGTGACCCGCCGGCCGCGATGTGCACCACACTGCCGTGCGCCCCGTCACTGCCCAGGTCGAACGGACCGAGCGCGCCGCTCTCGCCGGGTGTTCCCGGACGCAGGACCACGGCTCCCGCACCGTCCCCGAAGAGGGGCGCGGTCTGGGCGTCATCGGGGTCGGCCACCCGTGTGATGGTGTCCGCGCTGATCAGCAGCACGTGCTCGGCGACACCGGCGCTGATGAGACCGTGGGCGACGGCGAGTCCGTAAACGAAGCCGCTGCAGCCGGAGTTGAGGTCGAAGGCGGCGACGCCGTCCAGTCCCAGACGGGCGGCCACCCAGGGGGCGCTGCTGGGAACGATGTGGTCCGGGGTCGTCGTGGCCAGGACCACCGCCTGCACCTGCGTGACCGAGGCCGCCTCCAGCGCTCTGCGCCCGGCTTCGGCGGCGAGATCGCCGGTGCTGACGCCGGGGGCCGTGACGCGGCGCCGCCGGATTCCGGTGCGCTGCGCGATCCAGTCATCAGTGACTCCCAGCCTCGCGCCCATCTCGTCGTTCCCGACTTCGCGCTGGGGGAGGCAGACGCCCAGCCCGCAGAGAACCGAGCCGGGTCCTCGCCGCCTACCGGTTGTTTCGTCCATGTCACCCTTCCGCCCGAAGGTTCGACGAGGATCGCCGAGATCTTTGATGTTAGTTCGGGACGGTGCTTCTATCGGGCGCCGGATGTGCGCGCCATGGTGCGCACTTTCGCGCGGTATATCGTCCGCTCCCCCGGGGCTTGCCCGCATCGGCCGGGTCCCATGAAGTTTAAGTCGGAAGCCGCTTTGCAAACGTTCGGTCTCACGACCACTAAAGGCTCACGACCACAAAACGGCATCATCCTCATGACACCACGCAGTGTGCGCTCCACGGAAAGCAGGTCCGCCGTGCTCGTCGACCGGCAGCGGATCGAAGACTGGCTGGTCGCCCAGATCGCGAGCATGCAGCGGATCGAGCCCGAGCAGGTCGACGTTGACGATTCCTTCATTGCCAATGGCCTCAGTTCGAGTTCGAGCGTCGCGCTGATAGGTGATCTCGCAGAAGTGCTGGGTGTCAGGCTGTCGGAGACGCTCACTTGGGAATACCCCACCATCGCTGCGCTGGCTGAGCATGTTGCCGGCATTGGCGCGAGTCCGCACGACGACTGACGATCCAAACAGGAGTGCGTGTCGCATGGAGCCCATCGCGATCATTGGCATGGGGTGCCGGTTTCCCCGTGCCGACGGCCCCGACGAGTTCTGGAGGCTTCTGCTTGACGGGGTGGATGCGATCAGGGAAGTGCCGCCCGATCGTTGGAAGGCCGACGAACTCTACGATGCCGACCCCGCCGCTCCAGGAAAGATGATCACGCGCTGGGGCGGCTTCCTGGACGATGTCGACCGCTTCGACCGGGAGTTCTTCGGCATCTCACCGCGTGAGGCGAGCGCCATCGATCCGCAGCAGCGGCTGCTGCTGGAGGTCGCCTGGGAGGCGCTTGAGGACGCCGGCCAGGTGGTCACGGCGCTCGCCGGCACCGACACCGGAGTCTTCATCGGCATCAGCAGCTACGACTACGCCCTGCTGCAGGCGCCCCGCTTGGAAGGCATCGACGCGTACTGGGGCACGGGCGTCGCCCTCAGCGTGGCGGCCAACCGGATCTCGTACATGCTCGATCTGCGCGGCCCGAGCCTGGCCGTCGACACGGCCTGCTCGTCGTCCCTGGTGGCCCTGCACACCGCGTGCCAGAGCCTGTGGAGCGGGCAGTCGCAACTCGCGATCGCCGGGGGCGTGAACATGGTCCTGTCGCCCGCCTTCGGGATCAACCTGACGAAGGCCGGCGTCCTGGCCCCGGACGGACGCTGCAAGACGTTCGACGCCTCGGCTGACGGCTATGTCCGCGGTGAGGGCGCGGGCATCGTGGTGCTCAAGCCACTGGAGCGCGCGCTCGCCGACCACGACGAGATCCGGGCGGTGATCCGTGGCGGCGCGGTCGGGCAGGACGGGCGCACCAATGGGCTGATGGCGCCGAACGGGCGGTCACAGGAGGATCTGCTGCGCGCCGCGTACCGGCACAGCGGCGTCGCGCCGGGCGACGTCGGCTACGTCGAGGCGCACGGCACGGGGACGCTCCTCGGCGACATGATGGAGGCTCAGGCCCTGGGGCGCGTGACCGGGCGTGACCGCCCGCCTGAGCGGCCGTGCCTGGTCGGATCGGTCAAGTCGAACATCGGCCACCTGGAGGCCGCCGCCGGGATCGCGGGCGTGATCAAGACGGTGCTGATGCTCGAGCATCGTCAGATCCCCGCCAGCCTGCACGTCGAGAACCCCAATCCGCAGATCGACTTCGAGTCGCTGCGGCTGCGGGTTCCGCGTGCCGGCGAGCCGTGGCCCCGGCACGAGGGTCCGCTTCGGGCGGGTGTCAGCTCGTTCGGCTTCGCCGGGACCTGCGCCCATCTCGTGCTAGAGGAGGCCCCGCCCCGCCGCTCCGACGGCGGTCATGGCCGGCCGCACAAGGACGGAACCGTACTGCTCCCCCTCTCGGCCCGGAGCCCCGAATCGCTGCGGCAGGCGGCGGAACGATTCCTGGGCGTGCTCACGAGTGAGGGCGATGCCCGGCACGGCCTCGCCGACCTGGCCCATACCGCCGGCACCCGCCGCTCACACCATCGCCACCGCCTGGCGCTCATCTCCGGCTCCCGCGACGGGGCCGCGGACCAGCTGCGGGCCTTCCTGGCGGGTGAACCCAGTCCCGGCATGATCTCGGGCGACGCGGGCCGGCGCCGTCGCCGCCGGCTGGCCTTCGTCTGCTCAGGACAGGGACCGGTCTGGTGGCCGCTCAGTCCGGCGCTGCGCGAGGAGCCGGCGTTTCTCGCCACGCTGGAGGAGTGCGACCGCCTGGTCCGGGCCGAGGCCGGTTGGCCGCTGCTCGAGCAGCTCTGGGCCGATGAGCGGGCATCCCGCCTCGACGAGCCCGACTTCTGCCAGCCGGCGCTGTTCGCCGTTCAGGTCGCGCTGGCGAACCTGTGGCGGTCGCACGGCATCGCGCCGGATGCCGTGGTCGGCCACAGCATGGGAGAGGTGGCGGCGGCGCACCTGTCGGGCGCGCTCAGCCTGGAGGACGCCGTGCGCGTCATCTGCCGGCGCGGCCGGGTGATCCGCACCGTCTCGGGCCGGGGGCGGATGGCCGTCGTCGAACTCCACGCTGACGCCGTCCGGGATGAGTTGCGCGGCCTGGAGGACCGCGTTTCGGTGGCGGCGGTCAACGCTCCGACGTCGACCGTGATCTCCGGAGACGCGGACGCCGTCGAGGAGGTCACGGCCCGGCTGCAGGCGAGCGGGGTCTTCGTCCGAATTCTGCAGTCGGTGGACTTCGCGTCGCACAGCCCGCACATGGAACCCCTCATGGGCGACCTCGCCGGTGCCCTGTCCGGCCTGAGCCCGACGTCGCCGCGGCTGCCGATGTATTCGACGGTGACGGGCAAGCTGGTCGGCGGAGGCGCCCTCGACGGCGGGTACTGGGCCGAGAACATCCGGACCCCGGTGCTCTTCGCCGCGGCGGTCGACGGCCTCCTCGACGGCGGTCATGACGTGTTCGTCGAGCTGTCGCCGCACCCCGGACTGCTCCCCGCGATCGCCCAGAGCGCGCAAGCCGGGGGCCGGGAGACCGTGCTCGTGCCATCGCTGCGCCGCGACGAACCACCGCGCGACGTCATGCTGACGTCGCTCGGCGCGCTGTACGCCATCGGCTTCGAGCCTGAGTGGACCGCGCTGCATCCCGAGCC
Source organism: Actinomadura formosensis NBRC 14204 (assembly GCF_001552155.1). Lineage (GTDB taxonomy): Bacteria > Actinomycetota > Actinomycetes > Streptosporangiales > Streptosporangiaceae > Spirillospora > Spirillospora formosensis. The sequence continues at coordinate 14,834 of NZ_BCQQ01000045.1, forward strand.
TCGGCGCCCGGTGCGGCTGCCGGGCTACCCCTGGCAGCGCGAGCGCTGCTGGCTGCCCTCGCCGGGTGCCCTGCCGTACCTCCCCGGCCAGGCCGACGGCCACCCCCTGCTCGGGCGCCACCTGCAGCTCGCCGGCGCGGCGGGGAGCCATGTCTGGGAGAGCGCCGTCAACGTGGAGGCCCAAGCCGTCCTCGACGACCACCGGGTCCAGGGCGTCGCCGTATTCCCTGGCGCCGCCTGGCTCGAGATGGCGCGGACGGCGGCGGCACAGGTGTTCGGCGGGAGTTCCGGTGTTCTCACGGCGGTCGAGTTCCCACGCATGCTCGCGCTGGACGACGCCGACACGGCCACGATCCAGCTGAGGGTGTCCGCCGCGGACGGCGGTGGTGCGAGCGTGCGCGCGTACGCACGTCCAGCGGACGACTCCGGCCGCCGGCCGGAGTGGACGCTGCACATGACCGGGACCATCGAGCCCGGAGCACCGGCCGAAGCGGATCTTCCGGCACTGGACCTGGACGCCGTCCGCGCGCGCTGCCCGAACTCGATCGCACCCGCCGGCTTCTATCGGGACCTGGAAGCGCGGGGGCTCGAGTACGGCCCGGCGTTCCAGGCGGTCGAACAGCTTTGGCAGGGGGAGCGAGAGGCGCTTGTCGCTGTCGTCCCGCCGGCCAAGGTGGCGCCCGAGACCGGTTCCTATGGCATCCATCCGGTGTTCCTTGACGCCGCTCTTCAGGCCCTGGCCGCCGCCTTCCAAGGCGATACCGATGCCGACGACCGGCGCCCTCATGTCCCTCTCGCGATCGAACGAATGGTCGTGCGGCCTCCGGGGACGGGCAAGCAGGATCGCCTCTGGGCCCATGCCCGCATCCGCTCGGGAAGCGAATCCGTTCCGGCCGGCCTGGTCGGGGACGTCCGGCTGGCCGACGCCGACGGAACGACCGTTGCCGTCCTTGAGGGCGTCCATGTCAGGCGGCTCGACGGTGACGCGTGGATGCCCGCGTCGATGGCGCTCGATCGCGCACTCTACGAAGTGCGGTGGCAGCGCCGGGGGCGTGGCGCCCCCCGGCGAGCGAGCCGGCCCGGCGGTGGCTGGCTGATCTTCGCCGACGGCCGCGGTGTGGGGACGGCTCTGGCGGCGTGTCTCACCGAGGACGGCGAGCGAGCCGTCCTGGTGATCGCCGGAGACGGTTATGACGACTCGGACCCCGACCGGCTCGTGATCCGCCCCGATCATGGCGACGAGACGCGCCGAGCGGTCGGTGCGGCGCGGGAGCGGATGGGCGGGCTGAGGGGTGTCGCGCACCTCTGGAGCCTGGACGCCGCGTCGCTCCGCGACGCGCAACAGCGGGGCGTCGTCACCGTGCTGCACCTGGTCCAAGCGCTCGCAGAAGGCGCGACGGCGGATTCGGACACCCGTCTTTGGCTCCTGACCAGCGGCGTCCACGGCGTGGACGGCTCGTCCCCGGTGTCGGTGACTCACGCGCCCATCTGGGGGCTCGGCAGGGTGGCCGCGCTCGAACACCCCGAGCTGCGGCCCACCCTGGTGGACCTCGATCCCTCCCCGGATCCGGCGGCCGCGCGGTGGATCGCCGACGAGCTACGGGCTGACGACGCGGACACCCAGGTGGCGGTCCGGGACGGAGTGCGGCACGTGGCGCGGCTGGTTCGCCGGGCATCACCGCGCACCGCACCCACCGATGTCGTGCGCCGGGACGCGACCTACCTCGTCACCGGCGGCCTCGGCGCGCTGGGACTGCTGGTGGGACGCTGGCTGGTCGAGCACGGTGCGCGCCACCTCGTGCTCGTCGGCCGCGGGGATCCCGATGACGGTGCCGGCCGGGAACTGCGGTCGCTGCGCGATGCGGGCGCCGAGGTCCGCGTGGCGCGTGCCGACGTGAGCGATGAGCAGGCCCTTGCGCGGGTCCTCGCCGACGCGGCGACGTCCATGCCGCCCATCCGCGGCGTCGTGCACGCGGCCGGCGTCCTCGACGACGCCACCCTCGCCACCCTCGACCCGGCGCGTCTGCTGGCCGTCCTCGAACCGAAGGTCGCCGGGGCGTGGAACCTGCACAATCTGACGGCCGGCCTGCCCCTGGACCTCTTCGTGATGTTCTCTTCGCTCGCGGGGGTGCTCGGGTCGCCGGGGCAGGGAAACTACGCGGCGGCCAACGCGTTCCTCGACGCACTCGCCTCGTTGCGGGCCTCGCAGGGCCGGCCGGCTCTGAGCATCGCCTGGGGATCGTGGGAGAACACGGGGCTGTCGGTACGGCGTGAGGGCGTCGGCCGGTTCGTCGAACGCGCCGGGATCAGGGGCATCGCGCCGTCCAGCGGCGCTGGTTGGCTGGGGCTGCTGTTCGGCATCGAGGCGGCGCAGGTCGCCGTCGGGTTGGTCGATTGGCGGCGCTGGGCCGAGGCGGCGGGATCCCCGCTGATCTCCGAGCTCGCGGCCGGCGCCGGGCCGGCGCCGTCGGCCGCCGAAACGCCCGCACGCCCTAGCGGCCTCACCGCCGATGATCTGTTCGCCGCCGATCCGGCGGATCGTCAAGGGCTGCTCGAGTCGTACCTGCACGGCGCGATCGCGCGAGCGCTCGAAATGAAGCCGGAGCAACTGGACGCCGACCAGCCGCTCAACGAGGTCGGTCTGGACTCCCTGGTCGGGGTCGGCATGAAAAGCCAGGTCGAAGTGGAACTCGGCATATCGCTGCCGCTGGCCGCCGCGCTCGAGGGCTCCAGCGTGCGGCAGCTCGCCGCGCAGATGCTGGCCGGCGCCACGACCGGCACCGCGCCACCGCGGGATGACGGCTCGGAAGAGTCCTGGGAAGAGTTCGAAGTTCTGTGAAGTCACCTGGAGGCAAAGCAATGGGAACCGCGCAGGAGTTGATTGCGAACCTCTCACGACGGGGCGTGACCCTCTGGGCCGACGGGGAGGAACTCCGCGTTCGCGCCCCCAGGAACGCCCTCACGGACGAGCTGCGCAGTGCGCTGAGGGAACACAAGGACGAGATACTCACCACGCTCCGTGAGCGCGCGTCGGAACGGCCGACGGCCATCCCGAAGATCGTCCCGGCGCCCGAGGAGCTGCACGAGCCGTTCCCGCTCACGGACATGCAGCAGGCCATCTGGGCCGGCGGACGCGACGCGTTCGAGATCGGCAACCTCGCGGGCAACGGCTACGCCGAGATCGACACGGTCGCACTCGGCCTGGACCGCTTCGTGGACGTCTGGCGCCGCCTGATCCAGCGGCACGCCATGATGCGCGCCATCGTGCTTCCGGACGGGCGGAACCAGATCCTGCCGGAGGTGCCGGACTACGAGATCGAGGTGCTCGACCTGCGCGGCCGGCCGGCCGGCGAGGTGACGGCGCGGCTCGAGGAGTTCCGCCAGGAGATGCCGGGGGAGATGTTCGCCCGGGACACCTGGCCGCTGTTCCGGATGCGCGCGACCCTGCTGGACGGCGACCGTACGCGCCTCCACTTCGGCTTCAGCCTCCTCGTCGCCGACTCGCTGAGCCTGATGCAGATCCTGCGGGAGCTCTCGCTGCTCAACAGCGGTGCGGAGCTGCCGCCGCTCGCGCTGACGACCCGGGACTACGTCGTCGCCAAGACGAATCTGAAGGGGACGCCCATCTACGAACGGGCGCTCGACTACTGGCGGCGCCGGCTGCCGACGCTTCCCCCGCCGCCCGAGCTGCCGATCCAGGTCGCACGCGCCGACGGCCCTCCCGTGTCGAAGGCGCTGACCGTCCGGATCCTCGAACCCGAGTCCTGGACGCGGTTCAAGACGCGGGTACAGGAGGCCGGCCTGATGCCGGGCGCCGCGCTGCTGACCGCCTTCTGCGACGTCGCCGCGCTCTGGAGCAAGACCGAGGAGTTCAGCATCAACGCGCCGTTCTGGGACCGGCTGCCGGTGCACGAGGACGTCGGCTCGATCGTCGGCAGCTTCGCCCTGCCGAACCACCTCCGCGTGCTGGCGTCTCCCGGATCCACCTTCCTGGAGCGCGCCCGGCGCCTGCAGCGGCAGCTCATCGAGGACCTGGAGCACTGCCGCTACGTCAGCGGAGTCCAGGTGATGCGCGAGCTGGCGAAGGCATACGGCGGGACCCCCCGCCGGAACACCTACGTCGTGTTCAACAGCGTCGAGATGAGCAGCGTCGAGATGTCGGGGATCGGCGAGCTCGGCTACACCGTCAGCCAGACCCCGCAGGTGTACCTGGAGGTCCGCAGCGCCGTGCGCAAGGGTGGGCTGGAGTTCACCTGGGACGTCCTGGACTCGGTGTTCCCGCCCGGGCTCGCCCAGGACATGCTGGACGCCTTCGTGCGGCATGTGCGCAGGCTCGCCGAGGTGCCGGGCAGCTGGGACGAGCGGAGCCGCCGGCACATCGTGCCCGAGGCCCACCGGGCACGGCAGGCCGAGGTGAACTCCACGGCGGCGCCGGTACCCGCCGGACTCCTGCACGGCCCGTTCGTGACACGGGCGGCGGACCGGCCGGACCGGCCGGCGGTCGTGTCGACGACCAGAACGATCACCTACGGGGAACTCGACCGGCACGCGACCCGTCTCGGCCGCTGGTTGCGCGATCAGGGCGTCCGGCCCAACACGCTGGTGGGCGTGGTGATGGACAAGGGCTGGGCGCAGGTGCCGGCCGTGCTCGGCGTGCTCAAGTCGGGGGCGGCGTACCTGCCGCTCGACGCATCGCTGCCGCGCGAACGGCTGCATCGCATCCTGAAGGCCGCCGAGGTCGGGATCGTGCTCACGCAGGAGGGCGCCCGCAAGCGCATCGAATGGCCCGAGAACATCCGGTGCCTGCCCGTCGACAGCGAGCCCCTCGAGGACATTTCCGAGGAGCCGCTCGCGCCGGTCCAGCGCGAGGACGACCTGGCGTATGTGATCTACACCTCGGGCTCGACGGGCGTGCCGAAGGGCGTGATGATCTCTCATCGGAGCGCGCTCAACACGATCCTCGACGTCAACCGGCGGTTCGAGGTCGGTCCCGGCGACGGCGTGTTCGGCCTGTCCTCGCTGAGCTTCGACCTCTCGGTCTACGACGTGTTCGGGACGCTCGCGGCCGGTGGGCGCCTCGTGCTGCCCGACGAGTCCGGGCTGCGCGACCCGGCCCACTGGCTCGACATGATCCGGCAGGGCGGCGTCACGATCTGGAACTCCGTGCCCGGCTTCATGGGCTTGCTGGTCCAGTACGCCGAAGGCGTCCGGGCGGACATTCCCGCCTCGCTCCGGCTGGCCCTGCTCAGCGGCGACTGGATCCCCGTCGCCCTTCCCGGCCGCCTGCGGCGGCTGGTCCCCGGCGTGCGCGTGATCAGCCTCGGCGGCGCGACCGAGGCCTCGATCTGGTCGATCACGCACGAGATCGACCGGGTGGATCCGGCCTGGACCAGCATCCCCTACGGCAAGCCGATGGCCAACCAGCGGGTCCACGTCCTCGACCGCGAACTCGACGTGCGTCCGACGTGGGTGCCGGGCGGCCTGTACATAGGCGGCATGGGAGTGGCCGACGGCTACTGGCATGACAAGGAGACAACGGATGCCGCCTTCATCGTCCATCCGGAGAGCGGCGAGCGCCTGTACCGGACCGGTGACATCGGACGCCGTCTCCCCGACGGCAGCATCGAAATACTGGGCAGGGAGGATTTCCAGGTGAAGATCGGCGGCTACCGAATCGAACTCGGCGAAATCGAGAGCACCATACGAGAGCACCCGGCGGTGCGCGAGGCGGTCGTCCTGGCCGTGGACGGCGAGGGCGGCGGCAAGCGGCTGGTGGCGTACGTGGTCGCGGACGGCGGGACACCGCCGGAGACGGGCGAGCTGCGGACGTTCATCCGCGACAAGCTGCCCGAGTACATGGTTCCCAAGACGGTGATCCTGCGCGACAGGCTGCCGCTCACGGCCAACGGCAAGGTCGACCGCAAGGCCCTGGCCGAGTCCGACATCCCCGAGCTCGACGCCGCCCCTCGGCTGGCCGCGCCGCGCACGCAGCTGGAAGCGCAGCTGTGCGAGCACTGGCGCGACGTGCTGGGGATCGAGGAAGTGGGCATCTACGACAGCTTCTTCGACCTCAGCGACGACTCGCTGCAGGCCGTGAACCTCGTGTCGAAGATATCCGACACGGTCGGCAAGCAGCTCGGGGTGCGCTTCCTGTTCGCCCACCCCACCATCGCCGAGCTTTCGGCCGTGCTCGGCAAGCCGGACGCCGAAGACCGGGCAACGGATGGGCGGGCAGGTGGCCCGTCGGGCAACGGCGAGGTCAAAGGCAGTGTCACCACCGAACGGCGCGACCTGCTGACGCTGTACGCGAGCGGCAAGATCCCGCAGGTGGACGGTGCGGGCGTGCTGGCCACGCCGGCGGGTCTGTTCGAGCGGGCGGGCATCAACCCCGGCGACGTCGCGCACAGGCTCATGGCCATGGACACCCCCCATCTGTGCGGCATCATCGACACCAACCTGGGCCGCATCGCCACGATCATGATTCCGCGCCTCGACACGGCGGAGCTGTACCTGAACCGGGAAAGGCTGGTCGAGACGATCGTCGGCGGGATCGAGATGGGGGCCCGGCTCGGGGCGAAGAACATCTCCCTCAGCGGACTGCTGGTGACGGCGACGGACTACGGCCGCGGTGTCGCGGACGCCATCAAGGACCGTACGGATCTTCCTCCGGTCACCAGCGGCCACGACACCACCTCCGCGGCGGTGCTGCTGAATGTGGAGAACATGCTGGGCATGTCCGGGCGCAGCATGGAGAACGAGGTGATGGGCATCCTCGGGGTCGGTTCGGTGGGCAAGGCGTCCATGCATCTGCTGCTGACGCACCTGCCGCACCCGCGCAAGCTCATCCTGTGCGACCCCTACGCCGCGACGAGCGACAGCCCCAGAGGCCCTGCGGCGGGGCTCCCCAGCCGGCTCAAGAAGGCCGCCGACGAGGTGCGCGACGTGATCGGCTACACGGGCGAGATCCAGATCATCGGCGGGACGTCCAGGTTGCCGGAGGAGTTCTACGAGGCGACCGTCATCAGCGCGGACACCAACGCGCCCGACATCGTCGATGTGGCCAAGCTCAGGCCCGGCGCCATGCTGGTCGACGACTCGATTCCGCCCTGCTACGACCGGGACGCCGCGATGGCCAGGATCGAGGAGAAGGGCGACCTGCTGTTCGGCCAGGGCGACGTGATCGAGGGCGCCGCGCCGATGCACAAGATATTCGGCTGGCCGCCGATGATGTACGAGCTGGCCGGTGAAGAGGGCGTCGACTGGTTCGCGGCCAACACCCCGGACGCTTTCAGCACGACGCAGATCACCAGTTCCGTCCTGTCCAACGTGCTCGTCGCACAGGAGGGCATAGGGCCGGTGACGGGGCCGTCCCAGCCGGAGCGGGCCTCTGGGCACCTGGAGGTCCTGCGCCGGAACGGCTACGTGGGCGGACCCCCGCAGTGCGACGGCGTGATGATTCCCGAGGAGTCGATCGCCCGCTTCGTCGAGCAGTTCGGCGGGGCCGGCAAGCCGAATGCCAAGGCGACGTCCTAGGACTCCCATGCGGGAGCCACAGGAGCGGACCGGTCAGGCTCGCGATCCGGGTCGGCGGGCCCACCTCGCGAGCCGACCGGACCCCCGGAAATGGATTCAGTGTCCGCGCCCGAATCCGGACGCGAGCCTGCGCCTCGTCTGCCTGCCCTACTCCGGTGGCCGGGCGTCCGTCTTCAAGTGGCTGGCGGCGGAACTTCCCGGCGACGTCGAGTTGTGCGCCATCGAGTTCCCCGGCCACGGCCGTCGGCTCGGCGAGGCGCCGATGACCCGCCTGCGGCCGCTCGTCGAACAGCTCGCGGACGTCATCGCCGAGCGGATTCGTCCGCCGTTCGTGCTGCTCGGATACAGCGTCGGGGCGCTGATCGCCTTCGAGACCGCCCGCGAGTTCATCCGGCGGGGCGGACCCGGGCCGAACGCGCTGTTCGTCGCCGCGGCCAGAGCTCCGCACCTGCGGTCGACACGCCCCCCGCTGCACGAACTGTCCCGAGCCGAGCTGGTCGAAGGGCTCCATCGCCTGGCCGGCCGGCACAACGAACTGCTCGACAACGAGGAACTCGTCGATGTGATGCTGCCCGTTCTCCGCGCGGATCTGGGCCTCGACGAGACCTACGCCCGCGAGCCGGGAAGCCCGCTCGACTGCCCGATCGCGGCCTTTGGCGGCAGCGAGGACTGGACCGTGTCGCGCCCCGGTCTGGAGGCGTGGCGCGAGCACACCACCGGCGATTTCTCGGCCACCACTCTGCCGGGTGGCCACTTCTTCCTTGACTCGTCACAGGGCCTGTTCGCCGAGGCCCTGACCGCCGAGATCAAGCGCCTTGACGAGATGATCTGAAAGGGGGCTTGCCAGCATGGGGGCAGGGCTCGTGACGGCGCCGGACGACTGGCTGACCTCCCTGCGCAAGGGCTTGGAGGAGGACATCAGGCCGCTCGGCGACCGCTACACCGACGACCGGCTGCCGCTCGACATGCTGCCGGAGATCGTGAAGACGCTGCGCGGGCATGGCTATCCGATGGAAGATCCGCCGGACGAGGTGACCTTCGCCCTGGCGAGCGAGGAGCTGGCCAGGGTGTTCCCCTCGCTCGAAGGCTGCCTGATGATCTCGTACGCCTGCGCGCGCTACATCATGGCGGCGGGCCCGCCGGACCTGAGGGAACGGGCGGCACCGGGGCTGCTGCGCGGCGAGCGGATCGGCTGCCTGGCGTCCACCGAGCCGAATCACGGGTCGAACAACGCGGCGGTCGAGACCCGGGCGGTTCCGCGCGGCGACGAGTACGTCATCAACGGGCGGAAGCGCTGGATCTCGAATGGCGACATATCCGACTACGCGATTGTGCTGTGCCGGGTCGTCGCGGACAACGGGCAGGAGGAGATCAGGCCGGTCATCGTCGAGCGCGAACGGTCGCCCTACCAGACCAGGGACCTGCCCAAGCTCGGGCTCACGGCCTTCGTGACCTCCGAGATGATCTTCGAGGATTGCCGCGTCCCACGGGAGAACTGCATAGGTCCGGCAGGCGCACTCAAGAATTTGCGGCTTGTCTTCAGGACACTGCAATGGGCGCGCTGCCGGATGGCGGTCGTATCCCTCGGAATCGCCCGGGCGGCGCTGGAGGAATCGGTGGCCTATGCGAGGAAGCGCCGTCAGTTCGGCCGGCTGATCGGGGAATTCCAGCTCATCCAGGACAAGATCTGCAACATGGCCACCGAGATCGATGCCTCACGCCTCCTCATTCACCGCGCGCTGACCTCGATCGAGGAGAACCGGCGCTCTGACCGGGAGGCGTCCATGGCCAAGGCGTACGCGACCGAGATGGCGGTGCGGGTGACATCGGAGGCGATCCAGATCCATGGCGCCAACGGCCTGTCCCCGGACTACCCGCTCGAACGCCACTTCCGGGATGCCCGGGCGCTGACGATCGCAGAGGGGACGACCGAAATACACAAACTGGTGGTGGCCCGGTCGATCTTGGGGCTCTCCGCATTCCAGTAAGGGGTACGTCATGGAAGCTTCGCCCGGCAGGGGCCGACCCGCCGAGTTCCTGGATGAAGAAGAATCACTGCGTGACACCGTCCGCAAGTGGGCAGAGGAGAAGCTCCGGCCGCGGGTGGAGCAGATGGACCGCGACGCCCGCATGCCGCGCGACCTGATAGACGAACTCTTCGCACTCGGCCTTATGGGCATCCAGATCCCGGAGCGCTACGACGGCGGCGGCGGTTCGATCTTCATGAGCGCGCTGACCATCGCCGAAATCGCGAGGGTCGATCCATCGGTGGCGGTCTGTGTCGACGTACAGAACGCGCTGGTCAATACGGCGCTCATCCGCTGGGGCAGTCCCGCGCAGCAGGAGCGGTACCTCCCGCGGCTGGCGCGTGACCTCGTCGGCGCTTATGCGCTGACCGAGCCCGAGTCCGGCAGCGATGCCTTCGCCCTGCGATCACGGGCACGTCGCGACGGCAACGACTACGTGCTGGAAGGACGAAAGGTCTGGACCACCAACGCACGGGAGGCCGGCGTCTTCGTCGTGTTCGCCAATGCCGCGCCCGAGCACGGTGTGTTCGGCATCACGGCCTTCCTGGTGCCGCGGGACACACCCGGGCTGGTCGTCGGGCCCAACGAGGGGAAGCTCGGGATCCGGGCGAGTTCCACATGCGAACTCCAATTCGACGACGTGCGCGTCCCTCAGGACCACAGGCTGGGAGAGGAGGGAGAGGGCTACGACATCGCCATCGACACGCTCAACATCGGCCGCATCGGCATAGGCGCGCAGATGGTGGGTCTGGCCACCGGCGCCCTCGACGCGGCTGTCGCGTACGCCGGACAGCGCCGGCAGTTCGGTCAGCCCGTCGCCGCCTTCCAGGGCGTGCAGCTTCCCCTTGCGCAGGTGGCGACGGAGATCGAGGCGGCGCGCCTGCTGGTGTACGACGCGGCGCGCCTCGCCGACGGCGGCGGCCACGTTCCCGAGCTCCTGTCGCGGTGCGCGATGGCGAAGTACTTCGCTTCGCAGGTGGCCGGGCGGGCGGCGTCGCAGGCGGTCCAAACCTTCGGGGGCAACGGGTTCAGCAACGCCTATCCCGTTGAGAAGTTCTACCGGGACGCGGTGATCGGCCAGATCTACGAGGGAACATCGAACATCCTGCTGCGTACCATCGCCGGCCAGATTCTCGACACTCGCCGCCCCCGCACCGCGGGAGGAAGCCGATAGTGAGCGTCATCTCGGAAACCGCCTGGACCGGACGGGCCGGCGGGGTTCCCGCGGCCGTCCGGCGGCGCGCCGAATCCGATCCCGAGCAGATCGCGATGACGTTCGTCGACTACTCCACCGAGCCGCAAGGACGAACCCGAGACCTGACCTACGGGGAACTGGACGTGCGGGTCCGCGCCGTCGGCGCCCGACTCCGGCGGATCACCCGTCCTGGCGCGCGGGCCGCGATCCTCTGCCCGACCGGCGTGGACTTCGTCGTCGGGTTCGTCGCCTGCCTCTACTCCGGGGTGATCGCGGTGCCGCTGTCCGCGCCGGCCTCGTACCGCCACAACGACCGGATGGCGCTGGCGATGGACGACTGTGGCTGCGAGGTGGCGATCACGCCGCGGCCGGTTCGCGAAACGGTGGCCGAGATTCCCCTGTCCGCACCGGTACGGATCATCTGCCCGGACGAGGCCGAACTTGACCCGGCGGCGCCGTGGGCTCCGGTACGTCCCCAGCCCGGGGCGACGGCCTATCTCCAGTACACGTCCGGTTCGACGAGGCGTCCCGCGGGCGTCCGGGTGACTCACCGGAACATGGCCGCGGCAGCGAGCCAGAGCGTCACCGGTCTGCGCCTCGACGAGCACTCCACGATCGTGAGCTGGAGCCCGTTCTTTCACGACCTGGGTCTTGTCTTCGGGGTGATCCTGCCGCTGGCGATCGGGTTCCCGGTCGTTCACATGACACCCCTTGCGTTCGTGCGGGAGCCACGACGCTGGCTGCGGCTGCTGAGCGACCACGCGGCGACGCACATGCTGTGCCCTGACTTCGGGTTCGACATGTGCGTGGATCGGATCCCCGTGGAGGAGCGTGCCGGGCTGGACCTGTCTCGGCTGTTCTACGCCGGCAACGGTGCCGAGCCGGTGCGGGCACGTTCGCTGGCCCGCTTCACCGAAGCCTTCGCGCCGTGTGGTTTCCGGGCTTCCGCCCACACTCCCGTCTACGGCCTGGCGGAAGCGACGTTCATAGTGACCGCCGTCCGTGTGGACCGGGAGCCGCCTGTCTGCTCGTTCGACCGCGCCGAGTTGAACGCCGGCCGGGTCCGGCGGGTCGAGGACGGAGACCCGCGGGGGCTCACCCTGGTGGGCTGTGGGAGCCCCGTGGGCCAGGACGTCCGGATCGTGGACGCGGCGACCGGACGGCAGGCGGGACCGGAGGACGTCGGCGAGATCTGGGTGCGCGGCGAAAACGTCTGCGCCGGCTATTGGGCACAGGACGAGCACGCGGAAGAAGTCTTCGACGCGGTTCTCAACGGAGACGAAGGCTGGCTGCGCACAGGGGATCTCGGCTTCGTCCACGGTGATTCGCTGTTCATCGCGGGTCGGCGTAAGGACCTCATCATCATCGACGGCCGCAACCATTATCCGACCGATATCGAGTTGACCGTCGAAGAAGAGGTTCCGGCGGTGAGGTCTGGCAACGTCGTCGCGTTCTCGGTTGACACCGGCGAGAAAGAGCAGATCGTGATCGTCGCAGAGATACGGCGGGACGAGAACGCGGATCTCGGCAAGCTGCGAGCCAAGGTACGCCGAGCTGTCGCAGCGCACCACGACGTGTATGTCCACGAGGTCGTCTTCCTGCGCCACGGCACCATGCCGAAGACGTCAAGCGGAAAACTGCAACGCCGTAACTGCCGCGACCGGTACCAGCGCGGCACATTGATCGTCCTCGGTGATGGTTCTGGTTCGTCGGAGGGCACCGGGTAACGGGGGCACGGGAAGGGAGCCAAGGTGAACGAGGAGCTCAAGCGGATTCTGGTGGACGAGCTCAAGCTGGAGGAAGCGGCCTTGCGTCCCGATATCAGCTTGGAGAACGCGGGCTTCGACTCGCTCACGATAGTAGAGCTGTCCATGAGCCTGTTCGAGCGGTTCGGTCTGGCGATCAGCGAGGAGGATCTCCAGTCCGCTGCCAGCGTCGGCGAGATCGACCGGATGGTCGAGCAGCGGCGCAACAACGGCTGAGCTCATCGGCAGGCACGGGGATGGCCTCCCGTTCCGGGACGGGAGGCCATCGGCCGCCGTGGGTCAGGTCACTCGGGCCGCAGCAGGAAGAACCTGCCCTGCCAAAGCCGGTACAGTTCGCCCCTGATGTCCGCGTCGAGGCCGCCCACCGCCTCCGCGAGCGATGCCAGGGAGCGCACGCCGTCCGCGGCCTCCAGGACGGCGAAGGCGTCGGCGGATATCTCCGTTCTGGCGCCGAACGGAACGTCCATGAAGATTTCGTAGACCACATCCCGCTTCCGGGAGACCGTGTTCCTGACTCGCTTGACGAGCCGGGCCACCGGCCGGAACTCGGGAATCAGGTCGTCGAACGCGGGTTCCCAGTCCTGCCGCCGGCCGACCAGGAAGTCCTCGACGGCCAGGAAGTCGATTCCGGTGGTCAGGAAGCAGGTCAGCGCGTCGCGCACGTCCTGCACGATCGGCTCGGCATTGTTGTTGAACGAGGTGTTGAGCAGCACCGGCGTCCCGGTCAGCTCACCGAACATGCGGACCAGGCGGTGGAACCGGGGGCTGGCGTCCGGGTCGACGATCTGCAGCCGCGCGCTGCCGTCGATGTGGGTGACCGCACCGAGTTCCGCCCGCCGGCTCTCGCGCACGTCCACCACGAAGGACATGAATTCGTAGTTGGCTTTCGTCTGTGCCGGTAGGTCGAAGTATTCCGCCGCCGCCTCTTGGGTCACCACTGGGGCGAAGGGGCGATAGGCCTCGCGCTTCTTCACCATGGAGTTGATTCGCTGCTTGTTCTCGGCCGGCCGCGGGTCGGCGAGAATGCTGCGGTTGCCGAGCGCCCGGGGCCCGTACTCGGAGCGTCCCTGTGCCCAGCCCAGTACGGATCCGCCGGCGAGCAGCCGCGCGCTCTCCGCGACGATGTCCGTGGGCTGTGAGTACTCGATGAGCCCGCCCCAGGCCGCCAGCTGCTTCTCGATCTCGTTCGCGGTACCGAGCCCGGGACCCACACTGGCGGACCGCAGGCGCGGCTGCGACCGGGACGGCCCGAGCAGCTGGGCGGCCCCGAGCGCGGCGCCCTCGGCCGCGCCGGCGTCATGCGATACGGGATGGACGAAGATCTCCTCGAACCTTCCCGACCGGAGCAGCAGGCCGTTGAGGCTGCTGTTGTGCGCGACCCCGCCCACGAAGCACAGGCGGGCCAGCCCGGTGTGTTCCGCCCAGTGGCACATCACGTGCATCGCGAGTTCCTCCAGGGCGTGCTGGAGGCCGGCGGCGAAATCACGGTGCTGCCGGGTGAACTCCTGGCCTTCTCGGCGCGGCAGGAAGCCGTTCAGCAGGAAGACGTTGGGGTCCGTGTGCAGGTCGAAATCGCCGCTGTCCCGCAGTGTGTACATCGAGCTGAAGAGGTCGCGGTAGGTGGCGGGGTCGCCGTACGGCGCCAGGCCCATGACCTTGTACTCGTCACCGAGCCGGTAACCGAGCAGCTTGATGTGGTTTTCGTAGAATCTTCCGAGCGACTGCTCAAGGTTGTAGGTCGCGAGCCTTTCGAGCCGCTCGTTCTGCCCTCGGAATATCGTGGTCGAATGTAGTTCTCCGCGAAAGTCCATGACCACGACCAGTGCCTCTTTCATGCCCGACCTGATGAAGGAGGACATGGCGTGGCAGACGTGATGCTCGCTGTACAGAAGCCGGTCGGACGGCACTTCGATGCCGAGCTCGCCCGACAGGTGGCCGGTGATGAGCTCGCGAGAGCTGCGCAGCGGAAGCCGCGGGTTCTCGGCGTACACATTGCCGAGTGCGATGTCCAGGAAGTCTTCCCGTACGTAGTGCCCCACGGCATCGAGCTGGGACGGCTTGACCCCGGCGGTGGCAAGGCACGCGCGAATCGCATTTATCGGGAATTTGGTCGTCTTCTTGACCCGGTTGAGCCGTTCCTCCTCGACGGCGGCCACCAGCTCGCCGTCCCTGATCAGGCATGCCGCGGCGTCATGGGCGTATCCGTAGCCCAGGTTGGGGGCCAGCTCGATGTCTGGGGGAGAAAAGTGCCCGGCCAGGCCCAGTACGAGCATGTGGAGCTCCTATTTTTCCTTGAGGGTGTCCATCGTCGAGGGGGCGTGGGACGGTAGTCGCGATATTGAACCCACGAATAACGTTCCGAGACCACACCGGTGCGGACAAGCCTCAAGGGTGCGGACGATGTACCGCACGAAAGTGCGGACAATGACGCGCCGGCGTTAACTCCGGCTGGTGGATGGTGGGGCTGTTCGCCGTTGCGGTGCCGCCCGGCTTCCACCGCCTTCCGCCTTGTTGCCGCGGGGATCCCCCTGCGGGCGGAGACGTGCTTTTGTCAGAATCCCCGAGCCGGCGCCCGGTCGTCGCGGAGCATTTGGGTGACAAAGTGGACGCGACTCGGTGAGTTCACCTTGTTGAGCACGGCCGAGACGTGTCGCTTGGCGCTGTGCACGGAGATCCCCAGCTTGCTGGCGATCTGCTGATTACTGAGTCCCTCCAGGAGCAGGGAAATGACATCGCGCTCACGGGGGCTGAAATAAGGCTGGTGCGGCGATGGGGAAAACTCGCTTGACCGGGCGCGGTCGAGGAGGTAGCTCGCGATCGGCACGGGTATGGGCAGCTCCCCGCGCATCAGGGCCTGCAGCGTGACGTCCAGCGTCGCCTCCGTGATGTCGTGCACCATGAGGTAGCCGTCAGCGTGCGTCCTCGCGGCCATGGCGAGGTGCTCGGGATCGGCTCTGGTGACCAATTCCAGTATGCGGCTCGCAGGAAATGCGGTCCGGACATGGCTGGAGATATCGTCGGGAGCGCAACAGCTGACGATGATGACGTCGGGGTTCCATTCGCCGCCGCGCGCCTTACTTGTCATGAGTAGCAGTTCTTCCATGCTGCGATGGCATTCGAGCCTGCCGATCCGGTCGAGTTGTCGCAGCATGGCCTCCAGTCCGCGGCGAAGGACTTCCAGCGACTCGAGTACGACGACATCCATCCCCGCGGCTCTCCTGACATCCGTAACCCACAGGACGTAACCAGGTTAGTCGCGATGGAACTGGAACGAAAGGGGCATTTGCGCCGCTCTGGCGCGGCGCTGTGAAGCGGGTGGCTCAGGTGGTGGAAGTGTGACTTTGGGTTGAGGGTGACCGAACTTTGGTGCGCTCCATTGTCCGCACTTTCGAGCGGTGAACCGTTCACACTTTTGAGGTTGAACGGCGCGCCAATGCATATATTGACATCATCTTCGGGGTGTCCGACGCTATTGTCATGTCGAATTCCATGCCGATTGAAGTTCCAGTCCTGGACATTGATCCGTTCGCCGAGGATTTTCGGCGTGACCCCGACACGTTCCATGAGCGGCTTCGGAAGGCCGGCCCGGTGGTCTTCCTGGAGCGTTACCGCGCGTGGGCGGTGGCCCGGTACGCCGAGGTACACGAGGTGCTGCGTGACCATGAAAGGTTCTGTTCGGCCGCTGGGGTCGGGCTCGCCAACTTCTGGAATGAGGAGCCGTGGCGGCCCCCGAGCCTGCTGGTGGAAGCGGATCCGCCGGCGCACGCCCGGCCGCGGCGGATCACCGCGCGGGCGCTGTCGCCACGGGCGATCGAGCGTTTCCGGCCGGAGTTCGAGCGGCACGCCGAGGAGGCGGTGACCGCGGTCGTGGCGCGCGGGCGGTTCGACGGGGTCACCGATTTGGTGCAGGCGTATCTGGTGCGGGCGTTCCCGGAGGCGTTCGGGCTGGACCCGGATGAGGGGGAGAAGCTGCTCCGGTACGGGGACATGGCGTTCAACCTGTTCGGCCCGCGTAACCGGCTCTCCGAGGAGGCGATGGCCGCGGGCATGCCGCTTCACGAGTGGTTCATCGAGCAGTGCGGGCGCGGTTCGCTGGCCGCCGGCGGGCTGGGCGCGGCCGTGTACGCCGCCGTCGACCGCGGTGAGGCCACCGAGGAGGAGGCGGGTCTGCTGGTGCGCTCGCTGGTGATGGCGGGTCTTGATTCCACCATGGATGCCATCGCCTGGACGCTGTACTTGCTCGCCACCTGTCCCGGGGAATGGGCGGCGTTGCGCGACGACCCGGCACTGGCCCGTCCGGCCTTCGAGGAAGCCCTGCGGTACTACTCTCCCGTCCAGCATTTCTTCCGCACCACCACCCGCAAAGTGCGGCTGGCCGGCACAGTGATCCCGGCCAAGGAGAAGGTCCTCTGCTTTATCGGCGCCGCCAACCGCGACCCTCGCGAATGGGGCGACCCCGACCGCTTCGACATTCGGCGGAGGGCGGTGAACCATCTGGCCTTCGGGTCGGGCATCCACGCCTGCGTCGGCGCGGCGATCGCCCGGCTTGAGGCGGAGATCCTGCTCACCGCGCTGGCCCGGCAGGCTCGCACCCTCGAACTGGTCGGCCCGCTGCGCCCACGCCCCCACAACATACTCAGATCCCTGGCCGAGCTGCCCCTGCAGGTCCGTGCCGCGTGACGCGCCGGTCAACGGTCGACGATGACGACCTCGTACTCGTCGGCGGTCGGCCGGACGCCCGTGTCGGCCTTGGCGTTGATGACGGCCAGACGGTCGCCGAAGGGGACGGCGGTCGTCGGAAACTGGAAGAGGTCGTGTGTGATGACACTTTCGACCGTCCCGGACATCAGGTCGCGGCTCAGCCGGATCCGTGACACCTGATTGGACCAGTTCTGCACCACCCATAGCCGCCGGCCTTCCAGCACGAGGCCGTCCGCGTTGGGCACGTCGAGACCTTCGATCGTCCGGCTGGCACCGGTCGCCGGGTCGACGGTGTAGAGCCTGCCGTTGGCCGTGTGCGACATGATCAACGGCTCTCCGGCGTCGGGTGCGACGATCCCGTTCAGATTGAACTCGCCGCTGAGGTCGGCCGCCGGGCCGGTGACCGGCAGGGTCCTGGCCGGCCCGAGTTCCCCGGCCGGGCTGATCGGCACGAAATACAGGACGGCGCTTGACGTGTCACTGAAGTAGGCACCCCGCCGGGTGACGAAGACCTTGTTGACCACCGTCGTTTTCAGATCACCGATGGTGCCGAGCCGGTAGGTGGCGACGGTCGCGCCGGTCTGGATGTCGTACACGTATGCCCAGCCGAGAGCACCGCCGACGAACAGCCACCCGTGCCGGAGATCGGCGCACAGGCCCATGGACATCCGGCCTTCCGGGGCCTCGATGAACAGCTCGGCGGTTCCGCGCTTGAGGTCTCCCCGGAAGATGTGGCCAAGGTACAGATCGCCGCAGTAGAAGGTGTCGCCCGCCCCCTTGGCGATCCCTTGGGCAGACGTGGCCCCGGGGAGCACGATGACATCGGTGGTCGGTGCCGCGGCCGCGGGGCCGTCCGTCATCGGTACCTCCGGCTCGTTCCGCAGTGGCATCGAGATCGCGACGTTTCATGCTGAGATCGCCGTCAGGATGATGCTCACGACACATGCCCAGCGTGGACAAGCCCTGGGGGTGCGGACGATGTACCGCGCGAAAGTGCGCACCATGGCGCGTGCAGCTCCGCTCTTATGGAGCTCAACGTGGAGCGGAGCGCTGCTTACGATGCCCCCATGTCGACCCCCAGGCAGTCTGCGCCAAGCTCGTCGTCCCCTACGCTGCCCCAGGCCGCGACGATCGTGATGGAAGCATCAAATGATCCCGGCTGGGGCATGTTCGTCTGGCTCCTCCTGACCGTCGGCGCCCGGCGCGGTGAGTTGTGCGCCCTGCGCTGGGATGATGTCGACTTCGATACCGGTGTGCTCACCATCCGGCAGCGTCGCATCGAGCTCGACGCACAGACGATCACTCTGCTGCGCGCATATCTGGGCCATTGCGCCGCACAAGCCGCCATGCTCGGCATCGAGCGGCGCCCCGACGCCTACGTTTTCTCGCCCTCGCCGGACGGCGGAACCGCGCCGGAGCCCGCCATGGCCACGGAGCGTTACGCTCGGATGTGCGCGAACCTCGGCTGGAACATGCACCTTGACCGGCTACCGCACTACTCCGCGACCGAGCTCATCGCCGCCGGCGTCGACGTGCGCACCTTCAACTGGCGGCTGCAGCGCGGGCTTTCGCGTATCCAGCGGCGGCCGAGGGCATGACCTGCGCCAAGAGCCCTATTGGCGGGACGGCGAGACCCCGGCCTGGCCCGCGGGCTGGGCGCCGGCCTTCTGCGGCTTCATGGACGGCGCGAGGACCAGCGAGACCACCGCGGCCACGGCGGCGACCGCGGCGAACAACGTGTAGGCGTTGGTGAACCCATCGATCGAGGGCGTGCTGGTGAGACCCGCGGCGGCGACGGTGGAGCCCACCGCGACGAAGATGGCGGCACCGGTCGGATTACAGGTGTAGACGATGGCCGACACCAACCCGGCCTCGTGCTGAGCGACGCCGGCGAGGGCGGTGGTGGTCGCGGTGACGAACACCGCGGCGGCGCCCAGCGAGAACACGACGACGCCGGGAAGAGCCCAGGCGTAGACGTTGCCGTGCGCCGGCAGCATTCCGATGAGAAGCCCGTTGCCGATGGCGACCAGGGACAGGGCGGCGAAGGCGACGTGGCGGGTGCCGGCGGTGCCGACCAGGCGGCCGCCCGTGATGGCACCGACCACGGTGGCCAGGGCTGCGGGCAGGAAGAACAGGCCGTTCTCCAGCGCGCTGTAGCCGCGAAGGTGCTGCAGGTACTGCGAAGTGATGAACAGGTCCCCGCCGGCCACGCCGGCCGCCATGAGCATGAGGAACGTGCCGGTCGCGACCGGACGGCGCGCCAGCATCCCCGGGCGTATCAGGGGGTTCCGCACGATGCGTTCGGCGGCCGTGAACACCCCGTACAAGACGATGGCGACCGTGATGGGCACCAGCGTGCCGGGATCCGCCCAGCCGTGGTTACCGGCGTTGATCATGCCGTAGATGAGCGAGCCGGTGGCGGCGGTGACGGTCACCGCTCCCAGCACGTCGACGTGCCGGTCGGCGCCCTCGATCCGGCGCTCTGGCACCAGTGCCCGGATGGCGCCCAGCAGGGCGACGCCGATCGGGATGTTGATGAAGAAGACCCAGCGCCAGCCGGGGCCGCTGGTGAGGAGACCACCGACGAGCAGCCCGGTGGCGAAGCCGATGCCGCCGAGGGAGGACCATACGCCCAGCGCCTTGTTGCGTTCGGCGCCGGTGAACAGGCCGGTGACGGCGCGCAGCGCGGCAGGGGACATCATCGCCGCCCCGACGCCCTGGCAGATACGGCCGATGATCAGCAGGTTCTCGTCCTGCGCCAGGCCGCTGGCCAGCGAGGCGAGGGTGAAGACCACCAGGCCGGTCAGGAGGATGGAACGCGCGCCGAAGATGTCGGCGAGCCGGCCGCCGAGCAGCAGCAGCCCGCCGAGGAACAGCACGTAGATGCTGACCGACCAGGTGAAGGCCACACGACTCAGGCCCAGGTCGGCGCTGAGGTCGGGCAGGGCCACGTTGATCACGGTGGTGTCCAGCATCAGCATGAACTGCGCCATGCATATCGCCGCGAGCGCCTTCCAGCGGCGAGGGTTCGCGGCCTCATACGAGTCATGCATCACAGGGCTCCTGACGGTCGACGATGTGCTTCACGACATGCGCGGCGTCGGGGCCGACCCCGGCGAACACCGACGACCCCGCAGAGTGCAGCCAGGGCAGCCCGACCGCGTAGAGCCCGGGGTGGGTGGTGACGCCCCTGGTGTGCCGCGGGTACCCCCACTCGTCGAACACCGGCAGATCCACCCAGCCGAAGTCGAGCCGGTAGCCGGTCGCCCACACCACGGAACCGATTCCGGCGGCGGCGAGGTCGAGTTCCGTGCTGGTGGCCGGGGCGGGCGAGTCGCCGGGTGGGGGACGGTCGTCGGGCGCCGCGTCGATCCCGGCCGCCGCGATGTAGGCCTCGAACAGCCGCCGCTGCGTCTTGTCGAACTGGGTCTCGATGAACACCAGCCGGTCGGCGAGGTCGTCGCTGAAACGCACCGTCGTGCCGTCCGCCGACTCCAGCCGGCCGTACAGGCGGATGCCCTCCCGGGCGAGCCGCCGCAGGTCGATGCTGTGGCCGCCGCCCTGGCCGGACACGATCGGGTTGGGGGCGAACCGTGCGGCCGGCGACGGGAGCTTCATCTCCACGCCCACCTCCGGGCCGTGCCGATACACCTTCAGCAGCCACCAGCCGAGGTCGCGGCCCCGGTAACGGCGGGGAGCGGCGGGGACCTTCGAGACCGCCAGGTGGACCTCGCGGCCCGCCCGGTGCAGCTCCTCTGCGATCTGCACGCCGGACTGCCCGGAGCCGACCACGAGCACGGCCCCGTCAGCCAGCTGCCCGGGCCTGCGGTAGTCGTTGGAGTGCAGTTGCTGGATATCACCGGAGATCTTTCCGGCCGCGGCCGGGATCTTCGGCCGCGGGTACGGTCCGGTCGCCAGCACGACGTTGCGCGCCCGGAAGGTCGTACCGTCGGCGTGCGCCACGAGGCCCTCGTCCGTGGCGGCCAGCCGGGTCACGTTGGTGCCGAACCGGACCGGGGCGCCGATGACGGACGCGTACTGCGACAGATGCTTCACCACGTCGTCGCGCGCCATGAAGCCGTCCGGGTCGTCGCCGTCGTACGGCATCCCCGGCAGCAGGAGCGTGAAGTTCGGGAGGACCAGGCAGAATTCGTCCCATCGATCGAGCCAGCCCCCGCCGAGCCGGTCCCGCCGATCCACGACGAGGTGGTCCACTCCCGCCTCGGTCAGGTGGTGGCTCGTGGCCAGCCCCGCCTGGCCGCCCCCGATCACCAGCGTGTCGATCCGCTCTACCGCCCCGCTGTCCATCATGATCGACTCCTCCCGCCTTCCGTTGCGCGTTTCGTCATCGTCCTCATGGCGTTCGTCGTCGCGGCCGTCAGCCGGTGGCGCGCCGTACCGCGCGCAGGACGGCGTCGGTGAGCGTGATCTGCTGTCCGTCCGGGTCGGTGGCCGGGCGCTCCGGGGCCGAGGCGGTGACGTCCCACTCGGACGGGTCCAGCACGGCGGCGATCTCTTCGGCCGTGAACATCAGGTGGGGGAGGCGCGGGCGCCGCAGCGTCGGGACCTCCAGGTCGGCCGGGTGGTGGCCGACGATGAGAAGCGTCCCGCCCGGGCGGACGGCCGCGGCCAGCCGGCGGATCAGCGCATCGCGCGCGGGCCGGGGCAGTTGCAGGTACTGCGCCGACACCAGGTCGAACTGCGCTGGTACGGGATCCCATGCCGTGACGTCGGCCTGCCGCCACGTGATGTCCACGCCGATCTCGGCGGCGTGCCGGGCGGCTCGGTCCAGCGCGGCCTGGGAAACGTCGACGCCGGTGACCGTCCATCCGCGCGAGGCGAGCCAGATCGAGTCGGCGCCTTCGCCGCTGCCGACGTCCAGTGCCGTGCCGGTCGGGAGGCCGGTGGCTGTGGCGACCACCTGCGGATTGGGTTTGCCGCTCCAGGCCCGTTTCCCCGACGCGTACTGCTCCTCCCAGTAGTCCTGCGACAGCACGCGGAGGGTGAGCTTCGTGTCCTCGGCGATGAGGTCGGCGTTGATCGCGGCGGCCGCCGATGCCCCGCCGGTGGCCGAGCTCATCACCTGCGCCATGACGTCGGTGACGTTGCCGGCGACCCATACGCCGGGCACCTCCGTCAGCCCTGCCGGGTCGGCCGCGATCGACTCGCCGACGCCCATCGGGTGTGCGGTCGGTTTGAGACCGAGGCCCGTGAGCACCGCCGAGTTGGCCACCAGCCGCGGCGCGACGGTCACCGCCGAGCAGGCCACGACCGTCCCGTCGGCCAGCCGCAGGCCGGTGATCCGGTCATCGGCCACCTCCAGCGACTCCACGGGCCCGGTGACCACGCGGATGCCCCAGGCGCTCAGCTGGGCCACCTGCTGTTCGGTCAGCGCCGGCGCGGTGTGCTGGAAGAAGGTCACCTCCGGTGTCAGCTGCTGGAACATCAGCGCCTGGCGCACGGCCCACTCGGTGTGAGTGGCGAGGACGCCGACGGACCGGTCGCGCAGCTCCCAGCCATGGCAGTGCGGGCAGTGCACCACGTCGCGTCCCCAGCGCTCCGCCATCCCCGGGATGCCGGGCAGCTCGTCGGTGAGGCCGGTGGTCACCAGCAACCGCCGCGCCGTGATGATCTGGCCGTCGTCGAGGGTCACCTCGAACCCACGGTCGGTACGGCGCGCCGCGACGGCCGTGGTACGCAGCATGAGCCCGCCGTAGTGCTTGACCTCCGCACGCCCGATCTCGACGAGCTCGAACGGGCTGACCCCGTCGCGGGAGAGGAACCCATGCACGGCGTCGGTGGGCGCGTTGCGCGGTGGCCCCGCGTCGACCACGACCACCGAACGCCGAGCCCGGCACAGCGACACTGCCCCGCTCAGCCCGGCGGCGCCGCCGCCGAGCACCGCGACATCGAATTTCTGCGTCATGGAAACCACGATCGGTTCCCGTGGGCGGGAGGGGCCACAAAACTTGCGGGAATGGCAAACACGGGGCGGCCGTGGCCGGTCAGAGCTTCGGACCCGAACGTCACGACGCGGGGGACCGGGAGGGCCAGGGCGCTCGCGGCCGCCACGAGGACGCCGCCCGCCACCAGGGGGTGGTCCCGCCCAGAACCGCCACACCGGGCCGACCGGCGCGGCGTATGGGACGGCGACACATTCGTCGGCGGGGCCTTCGGCGCCGACTCGCAGTTCAACCTGCGCAGCGGGGCGGCGAAGGCCGTTGTCGCCGACCTGGTGCGGCGCTTCGGCGAATGTGAGGGTGTCGCAGTCGACGTCCGGTGTTCCGGTCACCGCGCCAGGCTGCCCCAGCCGGCGTGCGCCTCCCGCCGGACACGTCCCGGCGGCGGTGCCTCGAACTGAGGCTGGTAATAGTTCGCGAGAAGCACGACACATGGTTGTCGAACTTGTCGTCGAAGAAGCCCCCCGGCAACTCCGGTGCGAGCACGAACAAACGCATGATGTCGGTTGACGGCCGTGCTATCGCGGCCATTTGCTCATACTATGTCGCGGTGAATCCGGTGGGTTCTTCCAGTCATATATCGGCGACTTTCCAGGTGGACGGATAGTCGCCGAGTTCGCGCGTTCCGCCTCACTCAAACCGCCCGTCGTGTGTGCCCCGAAGGCGTCGTGCAGACCCATGCGGCGGAGTCCTGACACGCCGGCCCTGTTCGCCCTGCGTGCCTGCTCAGCTTTGGAGGCCCTGAATAATTCACGGCTTGTCTGAAACATTCTTCCGCGAACTCGCGTGGCCCCCCGTGACCCACGGCGGTGAAAAATCCGGGGTTTCGCACGCCCTCCCGATCGCCGCGGCCAACGCGGCCCGCCCGGGCGGGTCGTCCCGCGTGGACAGGCCGATGACCGGCACGAACTCATCGGATGCGACGACACCGGCTCGTCCCGCGACGCAGTCTCCTCCCGGCCGGCGGCCCGGTGAGGCCGCGCGTGCGGCCGCTCACCCATGGGGGCCTCTCGGTGGCGCTGACATTCCATCTGGTATAACGAGAGTCCCGGAGGGGGTTTCGGGCTTGGACGCAATTAATCCGGCGCCCCCGGACCCTGTTTCCAAATGGCGAATTTCGGGTGGCGAAAACAGCTCGACCGCAATAACGGAAAGTGACGAAGCCGGACACGCTGAGGAATCGTCGCCGGTTGCCGCGAACGCGATGTAGATCGCTCTTGACACGGGTGATTACGAAAGTGCACGATCGAGTTCAGGAGGGCAAGGTACGGGAGGGGGATCCAGTGGATGTCGCCGTGGTCGAACCGCGTGAACTCATCCGCAGTGGCCTGGCAGCGATACTCGAACGGCTCGGTGGGATTCAAGATCTCGAATGTCACTGCGACCTGGACGAGCTGCTCGTCTCGCCGAAGGTGCGCGGCGGCGAGTGGCAACCCGACATCTGCATCGTCGGCTCTGACGCCGCCGTCGCCCGGCATTTGCGGAGCAGGTTCCCCTCCTGCCGCCTTCTGGGCCTGGTCGCCAGCGCGGAACCGGAGGACCTGGAGCGGGCCGCCAGGACGAACGCCGACGGCTACCTCATGCTGCACGACACCACGGCGACGACGCTTGTTGGCACGCTCCACGCCGTGATGTCCGGCGAGCTGCCGATGCCGCTGCAGGTCGGCAACTACCTGCTCGAACGCGTCAGGACGACCGAGGCGCCGCCGCCGCGCGTCCAGCCCTACTTCAGCCCGCGCGAGCACGACGTCATCGCCCTGCTCCTGGAGGGGCTCAGCAACCGGCAGATCTCGGTCCGGCTGGGGATCTCCCTGCACAGCGCGAAACGGCATGTCTCGGCCATCCTGCACAAGGTGAACTCGCCCAGCCGCGCGCATTTCGTCGCCCAGATGCTCCGCGACGGCTGACCGGGCTCGTATCAGCCGCCGGAACCGGCGGCGGTCTGCTTGACGCCGATGACGCAGACCACGGGCGGGTCGAGCGGGAGCGTGTCGGACCTGATGCCGGTGAGCCCGACCTGTTCGAGCATCTCCATCCGCTCGCAGGCGGCGAGGACGGGGTCGCGCGTGCCGTCCGCGCCGCGCGGTTGCGTGGCGATGGCGATGCGTCCGCCCGGTGCCAGCAGCCGCCCCAGTTCCGTGAGCCGCTCGGCCGGTGACGTCCAGAACCCCATGGAGTTGACGGCGTACACGGCGTCGAAGGGGCCCTCGAAGCCGGAGGGCAGCGCCTCGACCGACGCCTGAGCGAGCGTGATCCGGCCGGACCGGACGGCGGCGGCATTGCGCCGGGACGCGTGCCGGAGCATCACCTCGGAGCGGTCGATGCCGTAGACGTGCCCGGTGGATCCCACCCGGCGCGCCGTCTCGGCGATGGCCACGCCCGGCCCGAATCCGACTTCGAGGATCCGCTGCCCCGGCTGAACGTCCAGCAGGGAGACGACCCACCGATTGCGCTCGACGTTGGAGCCGCGGTGCGCCATCACCCAGCCTGCGATGCTCCCGACCGCCCCCCGCGGGTGGCCGAACTGGCGCACAATGGCCAGTTTCACGTTCTCCTTCACATTCACTGGGGCCATCTCCCTCCGGCGGACGCTCCGTCCTGCCGCGGACTCGTGGCACCAGGTTCGCTGGCACCGCCCCACGCGGACAGGCCGCGAGAGCGCGGACGATCGACCGCCCGAAAGTGCGCCGCGAGACCGTCCGCTCCGAGGCGGCCGCAGGGCGGTGATCGGCGCCGGTGCGGGGATCGTGCGGCGCTGGCGGCGATCATCTTCATGGCGACCACCGGCTGCACCTGGCCGCGGATGCCGCCGGTGTTCGGGCCGCCGGGCCCTACCGCGCACCGGCGTTTCACCGAGTGGACGGCCGCGCGGGTGTGGGCCAAGCCGCACCGCCTGGTGCTGGACGAGCTGGACGCGCGGTGAGCTGGACTGGTCGTGCCGCGCGATCGACTCGGTCGGCGTCACGTGCGACTCATGCACCCAGGCTCATGTGGAGGGGCCGGCTTCTTCCAGGTGAACCCGCTTGTCGTTACCCCAGGATCGACCTCGCGGACGTCGACGGGCAGCCCCGTGTCGAAGCGGGCGACCGATCGGGAGTGGTCCAGGGCCTGGCGGACGAGAGGGAAACCCATCTCCTGGGTGTCTTGCATGAGCTGGGGTGTGGCGATGATGTAGTCGACCTCGCGCCAGTCGTTGTGGAAGACCTGCCTGACGGCGGGGTCCAACTCGGCCTTCCAGTAGTAGTGGGCCTGGGGGAAAGGCCGCTGTACGGGGTCGTGCGGGTCGTGGAGGTAGGAGTACATGTACATGTCAATGATGATCTTGTTGTCCGGTGGGATGTGCGTCTTGACCCAGTCGACGGCCGCCTGCTGCCCATCTGCGGGTTGAGCGTGCCACCATTCCCGTTTCCCCGGCCGGGCGATCTGGAGGACGAGCGCCCTGCGCAACCGAGTGCCACGACCGAGCGCAGGACCGCCGTGACCGGGCCTTTCTGGCGGGGCACCCGGTCTCCCGCCGCTCTGGCAGCCCGCCAGGTGACCGCCGCGAGGGCGAGGGCGAGGAAGGGCAGCAGCGGGACGAGGTAGAAGCCGAGGGTCAGCCCGCCCCTGCCCAGGAAGAGCCAGAACGAGAAGATCAGCCACCCCAGCATGGACAGTCCAGGGTCCCGGCGGACAAGGACGACGCAGGCAAGGGCTGCGGCTGTGCCGCCCACAACGACGACGGGGTCTTCCGACGCCCAGTGGATGGCGTTCTGCCAGAACCCGCTGCCGAAGTCCGCGATGCCGCCGTCGGTGCTCCGGCTGGCCTGCCACTGCAGGCCGCACAGCAAGCTGACATGGGGACGGCGTCCGCCCAGCAGTTCCCCGTAGGGGAACAGCTCTCCGCGCAGCAGGGCCATCAGCGGATATAGGGAGATCAGAGACAGGCACAGGGTCAGCCACGTCCAGAAGGACAGCCACCGAGCATGGGGGGCGGCCCGCCGGGCGGTCAGGACCGCCAGCGCAGGAAGGACGGTTACGGCGATCTCCTTGGACCAGACGGCCACCGCGAGCGCCACGGCGCTCAGCCAGACCCGGCTGAGCCGCAGAGGCATGGAGAGCAGCAGAAGGAAGGCGGCCAGCATCCAGAAGGCCGCGATGTTGTCCAGCAGCACACGGCGGTGGAACTCGATGCCGTAGGGGGACAGACCGAAGACCAGGGCTGCGAGCAGGCCGGCCCCCAGGCTGCCGGTAAGCCTGCGGCCGGTGGCGACGACGAGGAGGGTCGACCCCGCGTGCAGGGCGAGCATGAAGATCCGGCCCGACGCGATCCCATGGCCGAACAGGCCGTCCGCCCCGCCGGTGAGCACCTGCCATCCAGCGATCTGGAGCCATCCACCCGGGGGATGGTCATAGAAGTAGGTGTAGGGGCTCAGGCGCCCCTGGGCGAACACGGCCCAGCCCTGGGAAACGTAGGTCCCCTCGTCGTTCTCAAGGTACGGGTAGTGCAGAGCGTTGTAGCCCAGCACCGCGACATTGAGTACGACCACGGCCGTGACGGCGGTGATTTGCAATGGCGCCGTACGGCCGCGCCGCTGGGGGGAACCCGTCGGCCGTCGTGGGATCAGGTCGGTGCCGCCAGACGAGGGAACGGTGGTCATGCGTCGCTCTCCAAGCGGGGAGAGGCGGCCGAGGGGAGGCTGGGTATGGGAACGTCGGCCGGTCCTTCCACAGCGGGACCGGGGGCCTGGCACACGGGCACGGTCTGCGAACGGTGGGCTCCCACGTGTTCGGTCTTCTCCCAGTCCGTCCGCCGGTAAAGGTGGCGGGCCACTGCCCGTACAGCGGCGGCACCCAGCAGGAACTGGTAGAGCAGATGGGTGAGGGGGAATCGGCAAAGGGTGGTCGCGGGCAGCTTGAGCCCGAAGTCCCGGGCGAACATGCGCGCCCCCACCATGTGCGTCACCATCTGCAATAGAAGCCCGTACAGCGGCGCGAAGGACAGCAGCGCGACATAGACGGGCGGTCTGTGGAGGAAGGGGCCGCCGAAGAAGGGGCCCACGATGGCCAGTGGCAGGGTGCACATCACGGCCGCGTCGATCAGCGGCTGGGCGAAGGTGAACAGCGCGAGGGCGCGGCGCCGCCACCCGGGGACCCGCCGCCAGTCCGCCTTCCCCAGCACCTGGAGGAATCCCTGATGCCACCGGGTGCGCTGTCTGACAAGGGCGCCCACGGTGACCGGTGTCTCTTCCCGAGTGGCCCACTCCTGGTCGTACGCGACGCGGATGGGAACGCCGAGGGCACTGATGCGCATGCCGATGTCGGCGTCCTCGGTGAGGCATCTGTCGTCCCAGCCCCCCACGCGCTCCACGAGGCCACGCCGCAGGAAGATGGTGTTCCCCCCAAGCGGGATCATTCCCACTCCGGCGTGGAAGTGAAGCCGGCTCTTGTACCAGAAGTAGTACTCAAGGCAGTTGTGAATGGAGAACCAGCGGTCCAGCATATTGACCAGTTGGACTCCTCCCTGGACGACGGGGACCTGCTCGTCGAGCATCACCGTGTTGACGACATTGAAGATGTCGGGATGGATGTCGTCCTCGGCGTCAAAGACACATACCACCTCATTTTCTGATACGGCCAGACCCACATTGAGACCGCGCGGCTTGTTCACCGGAGTCCCGCCGAACGTCTCAACGGATACGTTCACCAGCTCGCAGCCGGCCGTCGCGGCGCGGGCGGCGTCGATGGTGGACTCGTCGTCCGCGTGGCAGATCACCCGGACCTCCAGAAGGCCACTCGGATAGCGGACCGCCGCCACCTTCCGCACCGTCTCGGCGATCACCGCCTCCTCATCCCGCGCAGGCAGCAGGACCGTGAAACCCAGCTCGGGCGCACGAAAACACCTCGGCCCCCGTGTAGCCGCCATCCGCTCGGGATGGTTCCACGTGTACGTCATCAGCCACAGGGTGAGCAGGACATGGCCCAGCAACCCCAGGGCGACCGCCGCCACAAGCGCCTCGATCATCCGCGTCTCCTCCGCAAACGCGGTTTCGCGGTCGTACCGACGAGCGGGCGTCCAGCCCTTCGGCACTACCGTCGGCGGCGCCCCCGCCTCCAGGCTGCGACGGCGCCTCCCCACCCCCGCCGGCACGCCGGCCGGACGGCGATCCGGAACATGACACGCAGCCGGGCAGGCCGCCCGGCGCCTGCTCACCCTTCCATCGGACAAGCCGACGGGACCAGCGGACCCGATGGAATCGCGAAATCAAAGATCGTTATTTGCTGGATGCTCGACCACTCTGGGGAGAAGGCAAAAAGGAATTTGATTCCTCCAGGCTGAGAGATGCCATAATTCTGCCCGCTGTGGTCCCGAACGATCCGTCGCCCGGTAGGCCGCACACGGGGCTGCGGGCGAACAGTCGGGCGAGAATTTTCGCCCCTGGCGCCACCCCCGCCTCACGTGCGGCGACCCCGCAGAACGCGAATTTCGCCACGAATGCTCAAAAATACCTCAATCGGATTATCGTGAGGTATTTCCGCCGGCTTTTGCTGATCTAGGACGTCCGTGCGGGGCTCCTTGGATGTGGACATAGCCGCCGAGTTATGCAAAACAAGGGGGCAATCTTGGTTGTCAAGTAATTTGGCCACTCGTACGGTGGGAGGTGAGGTGAGGCGACATCAATCCAGAAGCGGGTTCGACGTGCCCTCCCCTGACGACAGCGGATTCTTTGGGAAGAAAGGAAGGTCATGTATCAAGCTCGTGCCAGAAGGTTCATGTTCGTGCCGGGATTGGCGCTCGCACTCGGACTTGCCGGGGGCGTCTCCCCGGCCTGGGGGCCACCTCCGTGCCGCTGAGCGCGTCCAAGGCACAGGTCTCCCGGACCGCCCCCGCACTGGGTCCCGCCGAAGACCCTGACAACGGCGCCGTCCCGGCCCAAAAAGTCGCGCTCACCCGCCAGAACAGGGACTGTCTGGGGATGCCCATCGGCCCCACGCTGACCCAGAGTTTCGGGTTCTCCGTCGTCAGGAGGACCGGCTCGAACATGATCGTGACCACGGTCGTGCTCCAGGGAGCTGCACCCAACGCCACCTACACCATCAGGCTCATCCAGTTGGGGCCGTCTCTCGGGACATCCGACTGCCAGGGGAGCGCCGGGACGGTGACCACCGACGAATACGGTAATGGCGAGGCCAATGTCAGGGAGAACGTGCTCCCAGGCGCCACCCACGTCTTCGTCGATCTCAACAATGCGGCAGACCCGAATGGAGACTACTTCACGACCGAGCCGGTCTCCCTCTTCCGGTAGACAAGCGCTCCTCAGACAGTCGGCGACACCAGACTCCTCGTGCGTTCCGGCCCCCGGACACCGGGGGCCGGAACGCACGAGCGGGTCCAGGAGCGACCGGCGCGTTGACCAACCGGCTATCACTCAAGTTCCGCCTGCCGAGGTATCCCTGGAACTGGACCGGTCGCCGCCGTCCGACCATACGCCGTGCAGGTGGAAGCGGGGCGCCGGATCAGCCACTTGTCCACGGCCTCGGTCTTGTTGGTGGCGTAGGCGATCACCGAGCCGGTCCCGATGTCCATCGCGGCGAACAAGCCGGTGGTGCCGTGCCGCACAGAATCGTGCGTCATCCGCGCGGGTGCGGCGGGCATGACCGGCAGATGTGAGACAGCCCGGCCACATCGCCGACTCTGTCCACGAACTGCGGGTGGGTGGACGGCTTCCAGCGAGGTCCCCGCCTGTTCGGCGACCCGTCCCATCGTGCCGCCTCCCGCGCACGGCAACACGATCCGTGCCCGCAGCGCCGGCGCCTGAGCGGTCTTCCGCCGGCTGGCCCACTCGGTCAACTCCGAGCGTTCTTCTTCCGACAACACCATTGGCTCAAGCTTCGGGCTCGGCATCCCCACAGCCTGCCGAGTAATATGAAACTAATGACTGAGGAAATTACGTTT
>NZ_BCQQ01000046.1 GCF_001552155.1 Actinomadura formosensis NBRC 14204
TAGACAGGCTTGAGCGCACGTGCGATCTTGTCCCAGTCCTGCCGGGCGGCGTAGCGGAAGCTGTCGCGCAGCAGGTGTACGATGCAGACTCCCGCTGTCAACCTGGGGCTGAAAGTGAGGTGCCCCGGGTTCGATGAAGCCCGGGTTACCTGGCGCCGGTTGGCGCTGGTGTGTTGGTCGAACGGTAGTGGGTTGCCTCGTATTCGGCAGGTGGGACGCTGCCGATGGCCGAGTGCAGACGGTGCTGGTTGTACCAGCCGATCCACTCGACGATGGCGTATTCGGGCTGGTCGCGGGTGCGCCAGGTTTGCCGGTGGATCAGCTTGTCGTAGCAGTCGCCGACGCTTCCCATCGAGGGCACCAGGCCAGAGTCCTTGGCCCGCTGGGTGAAGACCCAGGATCCGAACTGAGCGCCGTGGTCGGAATGGATCAACGTGCCTGCCTGGGGGCGGCGGCTGTCGATGGCCATACCGAGCGCGTTGGTCACCAGCGCCGCGTTAGGTGAGGAATCGATGGACCAGCCGACTACCCGCCGGGAGAAGGCATCCGGCACCACAGCGCAGTACACCTTTCCCTCACGGGTGGGGTGCTCGGTGATGTCGGTGACCCACAGCTGGTCAGGGCCGGTGCGGGTGAACTGGCGGTCGACCAGGTCGCCGGCGATCAGGTCCGGCTTGGCGCGGTGCCATGTGGGCCGGCCGGTGACGCCCTGCAGGCCCGCGCGGCGCATCAGCAACTCGACCTGGCCATGGCTGACACAAATGCCGCGGCCGCAGGTCAGCTCGGCGTGGATACGCCGGGCACCGTCGATGCTGCGGGAGGCCTGGTGCAGCTCAGTGATGACGTCGGTCAGCCAGGCATGCCGAATCATGCCCGCCGAGGGAGGGCGTGTCAGCCAGGCGTAATAGCCCGGCACCGACACATCCAGCACCCGGCAGGCCACCTCCGCCGGGATACCCTCGCCGGCCATCACCGCGATGGCCTGGAACCTCCTTTTGGGGGCACCACCTCTCGCACCAACTCGATCGCCCGCCGTGTCGCCGCCGGCTCGGTCTCCAACTCGGCGATCGGGGCCTTGGCCGCGGCAAGTTCGGCCTTCTCACCACTGGTCAGCCCCGGCTCAAGGCCACGATCGATGCGGTCCTGCCGCCGTCATAGATAGATCGACTGCTCGCTGATCTCCAAGTCCCGGGCCACATCAGCGACCCTGCGGCCCGCCTCGAGCGGATCCAGCACCTTCCGCCGGAACTCCGGCGGGTAGCCACGTCGTCCCATGCCACTTCTTCAACATCAAGTGGCACAAGATCCACTATTCCACCTCCGCCGCACCCGGGGCACACCACAGCCTCCATCCGACCCAGGGCGCTTCATCTGGCCTGCTGCGGAACAGTACGGTCCCGTTTCTTGTCCCGCCCGTGTGCCCTTGGGAGACCGAGGCGAGCATCAGGGGCGCTGGGCCGTGCCGGAGGTCGTAAAGCCGAATCGTAGGTAGCCCGGCCTCGACGGCCAGTAAGGCAACCCGCTCGGTTGATATCGCATCCGCGATCCGGGTCACGCCCATCCGCGTTCGTTCGCGAGTCGTCGGATACGTTCGACATGCTGGACGTCGGGACCGTAGCCACCACCGGGCGCGGCCATGCCGAACGCCGGTTCGAGAGCTGCCCGGACTGCGGGGTGGTCCAGAATTCGCGTGGCGAGTTCCTCGCCGCGCGGGTGATCGGGGTGTGCCTCCAGCCAGCCGCCGGTGTACTCGACGAGCTGCTGGAGTCGCCCGGCACCTCGGTCCAGTAGCAACGACACCGTATGGGCGAAGACCGACCCGCTGTCGACGTGGTTTGGGAGCCAGGACACGAGGGCATCGGTGATGTGTTCGGTGAGGTCCCGGCGCTGTCGGTGGGTGAGCGACGAATCCGGGCGGGCCAGCAGGGCGTCTGCGATGTAAGGGGCAAAAGGCCGGGTGTGGTGAAGTCTCCACCATTCCCCTGCGAGCCTCGCCACGGCATCCGTACGGGCGGTGGCCTCCTCGTCGGCATCACGGCCGGGCCATTCCAGGAGGCGCTGGAGGAGGAGGCCCGCCGTCTCTTGGCGGTGGTGTTCCTCCAGCAGGTCCAGTGCAGCACAACAGACCCTCTCACCGTCCGCCGCTCCCAGATCCGGTCGAGTCAGCAGGCTCTCCAGCACCCGGTACCCCGTGTTCCAACCGGGATGCAGGGAGATCCATTCCTGGGCCAAAGCGATGACCTGGGCGGCCGCGTCGTCGGTGAGGGCGTCACTGCCCAGGAGTCGCTGGTAGACCTGCGCGGCGAGTGGCTTCCTGGCATTCGCGTCGAGCCAGCGCCGGGCCGACTCGACCGCTTCGCCCGCCGTGGCGTCGTCGAGGTCCTCACGACTGAGGAGTACAGCCAACACCTTCGGCGTGTGATCGTCAGCAGGCCGTGTCGCGAGCCACACTAGAGCGGCCCGTGCCATGCGCCGATGTTCGTCGGATCCCGCCTCGACGCTCTTGTCTCGGAGCAGGCCGATCAGCGGGAAGGCCGCCTTCTCCTCCCTTCCGTGCTCGTCCAGCCACGTGAGCGTGACGGCGATCACGCGCTGGCGCTGGTCGGATGTCATGCCCCTGACCTGGAGGAGGGTCTGGAGAATCTCCGGCTGCTGTCGGAGAAGACTTGGGTGTTCGTACCAGGCGAAAGCGTGTTTCAGCAGTCGCCCTTCCTGCTCGCCTTTGACACCGGGATGGTTCAGTGCGCCGCGCAGTGCGGGAAGCAGCACGTTGACGTTGTCCGGCTTCTCTTCTCTCCTACGGTTCTCCCAGCCGTGGTCCAGGTGCTTCAGTAGCAAGTCGGCCGTGCGCTCCAGACGAACCGTGCGCTCCAGACGAAGGGAGGGAGGGGGTGGGTGGCGCGGAAAGCCGTCGAAGAGTCTGTGCAAGATGTGATGGGCGCTACTGTGGGTAAGCACGTACTCTTCCAGCCAGCCCAACGCGTGGTCGACGGTCCTGTGGAACTCCTCAACGTTGATGTCGGGATGGGACAACAAGCTCTGGATCACCTTGGTAGCCCGGTCGTTGCGGTCGAAGCGCCCCAGCCACTGCAGACTCGGCACGATGGCGTCCCGCCGGAACGCGGCGTAGCGGTCGTCGAGCGTCAGCAGTGCCCAGAGGACCAGGTCGGCGTGCGGCTGCTCGATGTTCCTCGTGGCCCAATCCGCGGAGTACCGGATCAACCTCTCGACGGCGACGATGTCCTCGGCGTTCTTCAGCAGGGTGAGCGTATGTTTGATCACTTTGTTCGTGACCTCTTCATCGGGCCAATTCTGTAACCAGTCGGCCGCGACGCGCCCCAGGTCGTCGAGACACTCGATGGGGAAGTCCTCCGAGGGCTCGTTCCGAGTTGCCGGGCTCTGGACTGTGTGGAGCATCATCCACACGGCGGATTTCCGCTTCCCGAGAGCTCCCCGTAACGCACCGTGCGTCCCCAGCCAGCGCACGGCGGCGGCGGCTGCGGCGCGACGACGCGACTGGTCGACATGCTTGCCGGTCAGCAGGCCTGACAGCAGATGGTAGGAGTGGGGCATGTCGCCGTTGACCCGCAGCCACTCATCGGAAGCCCGCAGCGACGTCTCAAACAGGTCTGGGGGGACACGCGACCTCTTTCGCACTAGGTACTTGAGTACCAGGCAGGCCGCAGGATGGAGCGCATAGGACTCCAGGTACTGTTCGGTCAGTTCCCAGAGTTCATCGAGCGACCGCTCGTCCACCTCGGACTTGTCTACCCGGGAAAGCAGCGCCGAAAGGAGCTCAGCATCGTCGCCCTCCACCGGGCTCGCACGAAGCTCCTGCACCGCCAACCGCGCCAAGGGGCCCGTGCGTTCCGGGTCAGAGCGGATTTGCCGCATTGAGGCGGCGAGGACATAGTTCGGCTTCTTTCCCTGATGGGCTTCCAGCCAAGCACGCACGTGGTTGAGCGCCTGGTCTCGGAGGTCGTCTTTCACATCATGTCTCGGCAGCAGCCAGCGCAGTACCTGCTCGGCCTCGTCGCTGCATTCGTAGGCATTGAGCCAGGCGAGGGTGTACGAGATCAGTTTGGGATTGGGCTTGTGCGGCCGCCGGCGTAGCTCAACGGTGAGGTAAGGGGCAAAGCGCACCGCCGAGCGGCCGGAGGTGAATGCGGGTAGGACGATCTCGTTCCAATGACCGTGCGTCAGGCCTGCCCAGGGAGAGGTTCGCAGCAGCGTGCCGAGCGCGTCCGGGGCCGCGGGCGAGACGGCGACGGCCCTGCCCACCCGTTCCGCGTTGACGTCCAGCCAGTTCCGGCAGAGCCGATGGAGCGCGGCCCGATCGTCAGCTTTTTCATAGGAATCATGCAGGCGCGCCACTGCGGAGACCAGATGGGTAAGCGCCACCGCGTCGGTGGCGACCGCGTCGAGCAGCAGCACCAGGATGACGCCGTCCTCGGGGTCGACGACCGACTGCAGGAACTCATCAGTGACGATCGTATGGATCGGGCCGATCACGCTGCGGCCGGTCTCGGTCATCGTCTCGACAAGCCAGCCGAGATTGAACAGTTCGTTGATCAGCGCGCGCCCCGAAAGACCGCTACCGGGCGACCCGAGACCAAGGCGCTCTGTCGCGGTATCCAGCAGTGCGTCCGCGGTCTTCCGCAGCGCGGCCTCGCTGCGCGGGCCGGTCGCGAGGACGGCCGCGCACATCACGTCCGTCGGGCTCAGATAGTCGTCCGCTAGTGCCTCATCGGTCGCAGGGGCGGACAGCAACTCGTCCCTGGCCATTCGCCTTCGGATCCATTCACGCAGCACGTCGAGCAGGTCCGGAAGCACCTTCTGACCGTCCGCGATGGCCTGGGCCACCGCTCGCGCCTGCACCACGGCGAACGCGGGTGAGATCGCGCCGCCTAGGTCGTTGCGCACCCGCGAGCGGTTGGGCGCGCCGGGCACGGCTGTCATCTCTGGAATGATCGCGCTGAGTATGTGGTGAATGATCCCGCGTTGGGCATTGATGTCGTCCGGTATTCGCCGGACGGTGAGCAGCCGGTTCCAGTCGACGGCGCTCCTGGGTCGTGGGCCGTTGCGGAGGCTCCCGAGGAGGGTCACCCGCAAACCGTCGTGCCTGGCCTCATCCAGCATCGCGATGAGGTCGGCCACGTCCAGACCGGTGAACCTGTCGACATCGTCCACCACCAGCAGGATCCTGCGGTGATCCCGAACGATGCCGGCGGCGTGGCGCAGACCTTCCAGCACATGAGCGGCGGTCACATCGCTGCACCCGGACCGTGTCCCTTGTACGCCACGCAGAAAGAGCACGTCCCAGTCCTCTTTAGCGCGGGCGACACGGGCGATCTCCAAACATAGCCGAGTCTTGCCGTATCCCGGGCCGCCACGAATCAGCATCCCCGATGTGGTGTCGCTAGGCAGAGCGGCGAGAAGCGAGCCTGGTGCGAAATCCTTGATCACCTTGTAGGGAAGTTCTTCCTCAAGCAGGTGGTAACCCTTCACAGCGCAGGCGACCTCCACGTAGGTCCGCAGCAGAGAAGTGTCGACAGTCGGAGACGCGGCGACGCTGATCAGCGTGATCGGCTCCATCACAGGCCGAGGAACAGGGTCCAGCGAGCTACAGAACGTGTCCGCGGCGACGGCGGCCAGGGTGAAGAACCACCAGTGGGCCGGCTTCAGGTCCTCGTACGACAGGTGCACCATGGCCTGGGCGAGCACGGAGAGCAGATACTGCCGGCGCCAGATATCACGGTCTCCAGGAGACAGCGCGTCGTCGCAGGCGCGATGGATCTCCCGAACAGTGTCCTGCACGTACGAGGGCAAGAACGGCGATTCCGGCGCCGACGGATCCAAAACCAGCATGCGCAGGTCCTGCGCTTGCCCCGATCCGGGATCAATCGCCCGGGCGTGGGGCGACACGATCGACAGCACCAGGGTGGCGATGTCACGGCTCAGCGGCGCGCGGCGTTCATAGTGGGACAGATCGATGACCCACGGCTCTTCGACGGAAGATGCCCCAGACTGGCGGCGGTCGTACAGCAGGTTGCCGGTATGCAGGTCACCGTGGGAGTGGCCGACCAGGCAGTCCAGTTCCAATCGGCCGAGAAGACCGCCCGCCCGCATGGCAGCGACGGGGTTCGGTAGGATCGCGCCGTCCTCCTCGCGGATCCTGATCCAGTCTGAGGACGCTTGCGGCGTCAAGCGCCGATCGACCCATCGGCGGGCGGAGCGGCCTGGCTCCAATCCACCGCGCAGTTCCGTGGTCAGGTAGTCGTGAACGGTCGGTCGTGGACGGAGCAGGCACGATTCGTCGCGCGTGCGATTCCAGGTCTGCAGGACTAGCCGCGCGGCCTTGCCGGCCGCTTTGCCCATATCTTCGGGGACGAGGCCATCAAGCGGTGTGACGTCCAGCAAGTTTCCCGGGACGGTCTGGAACATCAGTCGTCGGCCGTCGGGTAGGTCGAGCGGTGGATGGGGCTGGGCGATCAGGTTTGCGCCCGTGACCCCGCCCAGCGCTTTGGCGGCCTTATCGTGGCGGTCGGTCTCGCCAGCGAGCCGCCGGTCCGGCAGGAGCTTGACGATCAAATGTTCGCCGGTGCCGTCGGCCTTGGAGAGCCGAACGCGTCCTACGACCGATCCGCTGGCGCCCCCGACCCGCCAGTCAGCGGCTGGCGGCTGCACTTGTCCTCCCCGATCATGTCCCCAGGCGATCAGGGCCTGCGCCGCTGATCTGCTGCCGAACAGGTCTACGAGCCGCTCCTCATCCGTCGCGGCGGCGGAGCCAGGGATCGCCATCGGTTCTCCACTCTGTGCAGTGTGATAGATGCGTTCAACTCGGTGAGGAACCGGCACCGATCATGCGCCTCAGCTCGCTCATGGCAGCGGAGAAGTCGCTCCGGTCCGTACCGCGGAACCTGCGGAAGTACCAGTTGGGGACCCGTGCGCTCGCCATCCGTGTGGACAGCAGTACGTCCTGTACCTGGCGGGACAGGACGAGCAGCCCACTGTGCTCGGAGGCGAGCCGACCGCGCTGCGCGTACTCACGAATCCGTTCCAGGAGGAGACGCTGAGCACGCTCACGCGCTCTGGCCACGTCGAGTTGGGCACGGTAGGTGTTAAGGCCCAACAGGAACAGGCTGAGCGACGGCACGAACCAGCGCAGCAAGATCTGTGAGACCGTCAACCCCGCACAGACGCCGATGATCACTCCAGCGGCGGCCCACAGCACCACGCCGGTCAGAAGCGTGTCCGCAAACCGTCGCCGAATCCGCGACCCCCAACCAAGGTTTTGTAGCTGGCAGGCGAGTACATCCACCGGCCGCGGCAGGGCAGGAATCTCGTAGTAGTCAAGGATCTCGTCGTCCGGGCCCCGATAGCGGCGGGCGAGTTGATGTGTCTCCTCCACCGTCGGTTCGGGGCCGGCGACCATAGAATTCCATGGTAAACGAAATAATGTGGTGTCGAAGCAATCCTGGAGAACGGCGGCCTTGCGGAACACACGGGTACCCCACGCCGCCGCGAAACCGGTGTACACCACAGCCCAGAGGGCGCCCAGCAGAGTGATCACTGAAGCGGTCTGCGTGGCGAACACGGCGGCCGCCCCCGCTGCCGCGAAGAGTGTGGAGATCAAGAGGTTAGCGGCGTTCACCCATTGCGCGCGATGGTGCGCCACAGCCGCAGCGCGTAGATACATGAGCAACTCGGCGAGATTCTGGCGCTGAAGAATATCGGAGGGCTGCGGAGTCGCCATTAGGACCCTACCCTTCGCCGCACGAAAAGATATCCGTCGGATACCTCCCCGAGGCATCGCCACTACCCACATTCTGCCAGATCCCACCGTACGGTGGTGGCTTGCTCTCGCTCAGTATCAGTAGTGACCGGCAACGGTCATCGATGCGACAGCCGGCGGTTGATGTGCCGCGGCAGCACGAGTTCGTGGCCTCGGCCCTGGGCGTGCCAACTTGATCGGCGTGAACGTCCATCAGGTCGTCCGGCTGGGGACGTGGCTTGGATGGGTGATCACCACTGGATCACCGACTACGCGTCCATCCCGAGCCACGCCTCTGGATGGACACGTTCGCAAGCGGGGAACTGGCCTGTCGCGGACGGATAGTGGCGGCCGCAGGGCCGACATCGTGGACGTCGAGCAGGGCACTGTCCATCACTATCACCTTGGCCACTATCCCCATGACCCCTCTACCATCCCGTAGGGCGAGGATCTGATTGATCTATTCGGAACCGAGCCGATGAACCAGACAGAAGAGTCGGCCAGCGACTCATCTATTGAAGCAAGGTCGCTTAGTCCGTCCACCCTTTTTTCCAATCAACTTCCCTGGCGGCTCCTGCAGAAAGAGAATTTGAGTACCACGGCTCCGCCGGACCTAGAAAAACAGATAACTGTCTCCCGCTGCAACGTGGAGCTGTCTGCTCTGAACCCGTCTCCGAGTGGAAGTTGAGCCCGCTATGAGCCTATACTCATTCAATGGTGGCGTACAGTGACGTTTTCTCAATGAAATGAGCTGTGTGATTGCGCGAAGCATGCCCGGGAAGGCGGATCGGGTGTCGGGCCGCAGGTGCGCACAGACGTGAATCCTCTGATAGTACAAGTCTCACCAAAAGATCATGTCCATAGCTACCAGAGGCTTCACGTTGTTCACCTATGCTGCCACACTCGATGTCCCGTGCCACATCGTGGAGTACCTCGCGCGCCTGCTCGCCGCCTACCGCCGCCAGATCGGCACCCCGCGCCGTAGCCGGGCACTGAGACCGTTCCGCCAGGCCGTCCTGGCACTGCGCTGGTTCCGCGAACGCGGCCGCGTGCACCGCCTGGCCCGCGACGCAGGGATCTCCCAGGCCACCGGATACCGTTACTTGTACGAGGCCATCAGCGTCCTGGCCGCACAGGCCCCCGACCTGCACGCGGTCCTGGACCGCTGCCGAGACCAGTAGATCCCACACGTTATCCTGGACGGCACACTGAGAGGGTGTTTGAGAGGTGGTCGTTTTGGTCATCGGAGGTATTCGAGGGGACGGCGGCCAGGACGCTGGGCAGGTCGCCCCCGGGTGATCCGGCGGGCCATCTGGCCGATGACGGCCCAGCGGATCAACGCCTCCGACATCACCGGGTCACGCTCGTAATCGCGGGCCAGACGGCGGTGCGGCATCAACCAGCCCAACGTGCGCTCGGCCACCCACCGGCGGGGATGCACCACGAACCCGCACTGCCCGGCGGGCTTGGCCACGATGCGCACCGCGATGCCCAAAACCCGCGCCGCCCACGCCACCGGCCACCCGGAAACCCCTGATCGGCGAACACCGTCCGGCAGCCCGACCCCAGGTACAGCCCCAGCAGCAGTGCGGTGGCCTCCGCCCGGTCCCGCACCGACGCCGGCCGCACCATCACCGCCACCAGCAGCCCCAGTGTGCCGGCTGAACCACCCACACTTTAAATCCAACCGACGCTCGTGAACGACGCACGCATAGAGACGGCGACTCACATGGGCGCACGAGTTACTTCAGCAGCGATGGTTTAGAACTCGCGATTAATGAACTTCGCTTGCCAGGCCTTGATGGTGTCCAAGGCGATATCGAGACCGTACAGATCAAATAGCCGGCGCGCGGCATCGGCAGCAAAATCAAGGTGTGATGTTCGAAGCTCCTCAAGGCTGAGGTCGTAGCTGCGGTCGAACCGATCTGCGGCGGTTGAGTAATCGTCGTAGAAGGCATCCGAATCTAGCCGGAGTACGTGATCCTTCAGGCCAGTTACCCCCAGGCGCACGACGAAGTTGCCGCTGTCAGCTATGAGAGATGCGTATCGACTAGCGAAGATGAGATGCTCGGTGATCGAGTAGATGGCAGAAACGTAGCTGAGCGAACCAGCCCGCGTGTCGGTGAAGTCTTCGCCAGGTTGGCGTCGCCACGTGAAGAGCCCTGAACGATATAGGCGGTGAGCTTCGTGATATCTATCCCAGTGGGTCACCGACTGGATGCCATCTTCGAAGATCTGATCCTTCTCGCGGTCGACGTGCGGGAAGTCCCAGCCGCGAAGCGACACTGCCGATTCGCGGCGAATCTCTCTCAGCCGATTGATAGCTGGGATGCGGTCTTCTTCGTAGACCTTCGGGATAATCTCGAGATACCAGTACGGTTTGGGGTCTGTAAGCTCTTCCTGGCTGTAAAGCTTGATGGCGGCTGCGATCTCGGCCTTGTAGGCGTCAGATGGATCGCTCGCCTCGACGATCGTTGGAGCGCCGACAAGTCCTCGGATCTGAGTAAGGAGGGCGTCGCCGCGCTTCTGAACAGCCAGATCCAGGAATGCGCGCATAGACTCGCCGGACTCGATAGCGACGGATTGCGCGTCAGCAGTTCGTACATAAATGCTGCCTGCACGCAGGTGTAGCTTGCCCTTTTCGCCGTGCAGATCCTTTGTGCATACGATCGGCTCACCGTCAAATTCTTCGACGCGCAGAAGCAGGAGGTCGACCCCGTCGAGCGTGACGACGTGCGAGGAGACCTTAGGAAGGAGCGAGAAATGATTTTTGGCGAACACGCCAATTTTGGTGGGATCAAACGAGGCCGCTTGATCCTCAGAGACGCCTCTCGGGATGAACTTGCCGCCACTCTCCTCAACGCCTACAAGGATGTATCCGCCATCCCGAGTATTCGAGAAGGCGACGATGTCCTTTAGTATGTCGCCCTTGCCCTGCTTGTTTGGACCGAAGAGCATCGGCGCTTTGTAGTCGAGGCTACGTGACTCACCCTGTCGATCGAGTAGCTGCCTGACAAGTGTCGGCAACGAATTTTCTGCGGAATCAGCCATCAGCGTGCGTCGTCTCCATTACATCTCATTATAATCTTTCGGCAGCATGCGGCAAGGCCGATAGAATACCCTACCTGCTACGGAAACACCCGAGTCAGCAGCCCCAGATCACGCTGGTACGCCTCTTGTGCCTTGCGCAGCCAGGAGGTGCGTTTCTTTGGATGTATTGCCAGTGCCGCGGCTTGGCGTGGTTTGGTGACCACATACAGGAGCGCGATGCCGAGTGACACGAACCACAAGATGGCCTTCACGCTGTTCGGTCGGTTAAACCGCGTGCGCTTCAGCTCCCAGATGTGCTTCATATCCCGGAACGTTTCCTCGATCTCGAACCGGTGGTAGTAGATCTGGACGACTCTCATCCGGCTCAACGTGAGGTCATTGGTTAGGATGTACTAGTGTCTTGAGTCGTTAATTCGTTGGCAGTAGGTGGCGAGGGTTTCGAGGATCTCGTCGGCGGGTTTGGTCCACACGAACGGTTTGGGATTCTTGTTCCACTCGTTGACCCAGCCGCGGACGTCGCGCTCCAGCTCGACCACGCTGCGGTGGGCCGAGCGGCGCAGCTTGCGGTTGGTGAGCTCGGCGAACCAGCGCTCGACCAGGTTGAGCCAGAACGAGCTGGTCGGGGTGAAGTGCAGGTGGAACCGGGGGTGGCGGAGCAGCCACTTGTGGACCTGCTCGGTCTTGTGGGTGGCGTAGTTGTCCAGCACCAGGTGCAGCTCCAGATCCCTGGGCACGGCGGCGTCGATCAGCTTGAGGAACCGCAGGAACTCTTGATGGCGGTGGCGGCGGTAGTGCTGGGCGATCACCGAGCCCGACGACAGGTCCAGGGCGGCGAACAGGCTGGTGGTGCCGTGCCGGACGTAGTCGTGGGTCATCCGCGCGGGGGTGGTGGGCATGATCGGCAGGATCGGGGCCGTCCGATCGATCGCCTGCATCTGGCTCTTCTCGTCCACCGCGAGCACCAGGGCGTTCTCGGGTGGGTTCAAGTACAGGCCGACCACGTCGCGGACCTTGTCGACGAACTGCGGGTCGGTGGACAGCTTCCAGGTCTGCACGGTGTGCGGCTTGAGGCCGAACGCTCGCCAGATCCGCGAGACCGCCGACTGCGACATTCCGGTCGCCGATGCCATCGACCGCGTGGACCAGTGCGTGTCCGCACCGGGTGTCTCCTCCAGCGTCGTGGTGACCACCCGCTCGACCTGCTCGTCGGTGATCACGCGCGGTCGGCCCGGACGCGGCTCGTCGGTCAGGCCCTCCAGCCGATCGGCCAGAAACCGCGACCGCCACTTCGA
The DNA here is from genome assembly GCF_001552155.1 of Actinomadura formosensis NBRC 14204. GTDB lineage: Bacteria > Actinomycetota > Actinomycetes > Streptosporangiales > Streptosporangiaceae > Spirillospora > Spirillospora formosensis. The sequence continues at coordinate 12,118 of NZ_BCQQ01000046.1, forward strand.
CACCGTATTCCGCGAGGCCCCGGCCTGTTCGGCGACCCGGGCGATCGTGCCGCCCTCGGCGCACAACAGCACGATCCGCGCCCGCAACGCCAAAGCCTGCGAGGTCTTGCGGCGGCGCACCCACCCGGCCAACACCGACCGCTCCTCGTCGGACAACACCACCGGATCCAGCTTCGGGCTCGGCATCCCCACAGCCTACCGACTAACAAAGAATTATTGACTCAGAACACTAGGGCTCTTTGCAGCGCCTCGTCTGCGGTGAGCGGATCACACGGAGTGTCTGGCCGAACAACGTCACCGTCGCATCCGCCTCTGTCAGGTGCTTAACCTCATAGCGTTCGCCGTCGAGCTCGACGTAGCGGCCGGCCTTGAGACAGACGTAGAAGGTAGCGCCCTCGGTGGCCAGGTGGCGGATGATCGCCGCACTACCGAAGCCCCGGTCGAAGACGAGCCGTGGCCAGAACCCCAGACGGTCAGCGAAGCGCTGCAGACTCTCGATGGTGTGACCAGTAAGAGACTGGGCTCGCCGAGCGGTCCGCATCGCTGCTCGGAGGCGCCGGAGCCGCGGCGTACTGGCCGCACTGCCATCTGCTGGGATGTTGATCGCGTACGTCGTCTCGATCATGCAGGGGATGGCCCGGCCGGCACGGGTCTGGACGGCGCCGACCAGGGCGACGAGCCCGTGCATGTCACTGTGGTCGACGTTGACGAAGCTCGACGGCAGCACGAGGTGCAAGCCGTCGAAGGTCTCGCCCAGCTGCGTGGCCAGCTTCCGGTTGGCGAGTAACCGCTCAGACTTGCGGGCGGCCGTGTTGGGGTTGGCGACGACAGTGCGAGCGTTACCCGTGGCGCTCTGGAACGAGCGGAAGGCATACGCTTTCATCCCGAAGGTGAACTGAGGTCGCCACTTCCGGGTGATGCCTGGAAGCAACATTTTTTGCACATGCTGCCAGCTGGCAGTTACAATATTAATTGGTGGCATGGTGTTTATTTCCGTTTATGTTGGTAGCATTTTTGGAACAGCTGTGCCGCCACTTTGTTTCTAGGGGTGACGGACAGTCTCAAATAAAAGCACAAGTTGCGACTTGTGCATGACTGTGATTGAATAATGGTGGATCACGTTAACCGTCAGCGCTATGCGCTCCGAGGTGATCCCACGTAATTATTTCGTATTTTCGCGCTACTCGCGTCGTGTTCATTCAGTCGGGTAAGGTAACAGTCTCTCTTGAGAGTACTGGAATTTTCGTCGATTCCCACCTTACCCGGCTGTGCGTACATCACCGAGCAGCAAGCGCAGCCTCCTCTCGTACAGTAATAGATAGTTCGATCTGGAGGTTGGGATTGAGGACGCGCAGGCGCTTTATCTCCTCGGCCACGGTATTGAGCGTGGGTTCGGGCCGGCTGCGCTCAGCGGGTACGACGGGTGCGGGTGGACTGTCTTGGGATGGAAGAGGTGCCGCGGTTTGCAGCGATAGCTCACGCAAGGCTCGCTTCCCCTTGGCCGTCAGCTGTATGTACTCGACCGTCTTATTGTCGAGAGGAGAGCGAACCGGCTTCGCCAGTCCGTAGTGCTTGATGTCGGTCATCCTGTCGCGGAGCCACATTTTGTTTTGCTCGTCCGTGTAGTGATTGCGACCGACGATGGCGTAGATATCTTGAACAGAACGCCTGTCGGGTTCGGGCGCTTCCCCGAAAAGCCGTTTGAGGTTATCTAGTACGCTGGCATATAATGGTAATTTTCGTCGATTCCCCATACCACTTATGATTATATGCCTCGTGTATGGAAAAGCAATTGCGCTTTTGGCCGAGCATGCCCGACGGACCGCGCCAGGATGGTCGCAAACGGCGGTTTGTCATTCCACGAAGTGTGGGTGCTTCAGGTGTGCCGGTCAGAATGAACCGCCTACGCCCGTTGATCTTCTTGGCGGATGTCGTACCCGCGGGTGCCGACCCCGGCGGTGTCGGCGGCCTTGACGCTCTGGGAGTCCATCACCGCCACCGACGGCTCGGCACCGCGCCCATGCCGGGCGCGCAAATCCCGGCGCAAGGCGCCGGTGATGCGTCCGGTGACGCCTTGCTCCTCCCAGCGGCGCAGGTGCCAGTACACCGTCTGCCAGGGCGGAAAGTCGTGCGGCAGGTACCGCCAGGCGCAGCCGGTCCGGTCCAGGTACAAGATCGCGTCCACGATGTCGCGGCGCGAATGCTTCTCCTTGCGGCCGTCCCAGTGCCCGGGCGGCAGCAGCGATTCGATCAGCGCCCACTGCTCCTCGGTCAGATCCGAAGGGTAAGGCCGATGCCCCATCCACCGCCCCTACCCACGCCGGGCACACCCTCACGATCAACTCTCAAACACGCTCTGAGCCTTTTTCAGCGGCAGGTCCAGGGCGCTGATCACAGCATGATCGCGGACGGCGTGGGCGATGCCGGACGTCAAGAAGCCGCTGGTAGGACGGTTGATCTCTCACAACCCCCGTCCCCACCAGAGGCTTCACATGCTTTTGTATCGTGCTTCGCTGCCGTTGTCGCGCCGGACCCTGGCCTACGCCACCGGGGTGGTCCGCCGCCACCGCCAGGCCATCGGCAGCAAGGGCCGGTGCCTACCTCCAGGCATGCAGGCCCTGATGACCCTGGTCTACCTGCGCAAGGGCGAGACCTACGCCGAGCTGGGCGCCGGATTCGGAGTTTCGACCACCACCGCGTGGCGCTATGTCAACGAGACCGTCGACCTGCTCGCCGCCTGCTCGCCCAGACTCGGCGCCGCGCTGGCCAAAGCGGTCAAAGCCGGGCTGCCCTACCTGGTGCTGGACAGCACCTTGATCTCGATCGACCGGGTCGCCGCCGACCGGCCCCACTACTCGGGAAAGCAACGCCGCCACGGCATGAACCTCCAGGTGATCGCCGGACCGGACGGGACACTGCTGTGGGTGTCGGGACCGCTGTGCGGCTCGGTCCACGACCTGGCCGCGGCCCGGATCTGGGGCGTCATCCGGGCACTGGCGGCCACCGGGCTGCTCGTGCCGGCCGACAAGGCGTACCAGGGCGCCGGCGCGCACATCCTCACGCCCTACAAGGGACGCGACAAGCCCGAGCTGCAAAAGGACGCCAACCGCGCACACGCCAAGCTCCGCGGACCCGGTGAACAAGCGAACGCCCAGCTCAAATCATGGCGCATCCTGCGGAAGTTGCGCTGCTGCCCCCACCGCGCCGACCGCCTCGCCAAAGCCATCCACACCCTGCAACTCCGCGAGACCGCAGCACGCTGAAAAAGGCTCACTGTTCAGGCTAGGAGTGTCCGTTTGCGGAGCAGGGAGCCATTTCCAAATTCATTCGGCCTGGTGGTGCAGGGTGTGGATGGCTTTGGCGAGGCGGTCAGGCGGGTCGGTGAGCAGCGGGCCTTCCGCAGGATGCGCCGGCGTTTGAGCGTGGCGGCGCCTTGCTCGCCCAGGGCGCGGACGCGGGCGTGGTGCCGGTTGAACAGCTTCTTGCGTTTGCCGCGCCTGCGTTGCTTTCTGCGTTTGTACGGGGTGCCGATCGCGCTGCCGGCTCCGACATGGGCCTTGTCTGCGTAGCAGGCGATCGCGCGGCTGGTGAGCGTGTCGATGATGTCGTGGGCGTGGGTGGCGGTCAGATCATGCGTGGAGCCGGGCAGCATGGGCGAGGCCCAGATCAGCCGACCGTGCGGGTCGGTCAGGAACTGGATGTTCACCCCATGACGACGATGCTTGCCCGAGTAGTACAGCCGGGCGCCTGCGCCTGACAGCCGATCGATCGGCGCGAGGGTGCCGTCCAGGATGACGAACGCCTTGCGCTGTGCGATCCGCATTGCCTCGCGCAGGTCGGGCGCCAGTTCGGTGAGCAGGGCGATGACCTCGGTGACATGGCGGTGTGCGGTCGCCGTACCGACCTTGAATGCGGCGGCCAGGTGTTCGAAGGTCTCGTTGCAGCGCAGGTGCACCAGCACCAGCAGGGCCTGACGGCCCGGTGGCAGCGCTGGCCACCGCGATCCGATCCGGCGGCGGTGGCCGGTGATGAGGTCGGCTACGAAGGTACGGGTTGCGGGCGACAGATCCAGCGCAGCGCGGTAGAACAACACCAGAGGCTCCTGGCAGGGCGGTTGTTATGGTCGACTTCGCATCTACCAGGGGCCTCGCTGCGTCACCGGCCGACTCCACCCACCGCAACCACCCTGTGACCACCACGATTAAGGTGGAAAAGGCTCAATGTGTTGTGGGTACTGATCCGCGACGGCCGCCCCTTCGAGGTCGTTCCGGCACGAACGGTCGCCTTGGCCGCTTGACTTCCTGATGGGGATTCGAATGGCGGGTGGTGGCCTGTACCGGCCTCTGCCCATGTTCGCCTGGTCGATCGGGCGGGCGGGCAGATGAACAAGGGTGTCGGTTAGACCCAATCCTGACATCTCGGCGGGTGACTCGCCCTACTTGAGGCTGGGACAGACTTCGGGAGCGGAGGGCGCAGGTGCGGTGAGCGGAGGGCAGGTTGTCAAGCGTTGTGATGCCGCAGCTTTTCGTGCGGTGCCCGCAGGTGTGTTTGCGGCGCGGGTTTCGGCAAGTTCTCAGCCGGCTGGTTGCAGGCTCAGAGGAGACCTGCGGCGGCCGTTGGCCGTGGCAGCCGTTCACGAAGGAGGGAGCTGTCTCATGACTCATGACGACGACCGTGATCGATCCCACCGTTCCCGGGTCACCGATCTTGCCGCGTTGGTGTGCGGGCTCGCGACGCTGATCACCGCGGTCACCGGCCTGGTGGCGGCAGCCCACGGCGGATAGGAGGCGACGGCATGCGTGAACTGGGCGGCGGCGACGGCGAGTGGGACGAGGAGTCTGCCTCCGAAGCTGTCTGCGAGCCGGGTGAAGCGGTGGAAGAAAGCCTCATGGAGGACACGCCGGAAAGGGCAGCCGAACCAGGCGACGACCCCAACCTGGTACCGCTTCATCTCATTGAGGAGGCAGGAGGGGGCGACGAGGGGGACGGGTCGGAGAGCTGGGACGGCACGAGGAGCAGGTGGACGCTGAAGGATATGCCCAATCCCGAGTCGGCTCTGCTGTCGCTCAAGAGGGACTTCGGGCGGCTCTTCGACGAGTTGATCAAGGATGCGTTGACTTCACCCGGGGTCACCATGAAAGCGATCGCCGATGAGGCCAACTGGAGCCCGGACACCCTGTCCAGACTGCTCAGGGGTGAGCGGCTGCCGAGTTCGATGAAGGAGTTCCAGGACTGGATCACGGCGTTGGAGAGGCTCACGCGGCGACCGGTCGATCCAGAGAAGCTGGCGGAAGCCCGGGAGAAGGTCACCGAGGCAGGGAAGCTTCCTCAGACGTTGAAGGACAAGTATGAGGCCCTGTTGGCGACGCACGGGCAGCTGTGGGAACGCAAGCAAAGCAACGACAGGACAATCAGTGACCTGAACGCCATGATCAGCTTGCTCCACGAGCAGAACCGGGCCGCCGGAATCGTCCCCGTCTGGACAGCCGACGGTCAAAGCTTCGCGGCCGAGCTCGCCCGGCGGCAGCGTGACCTGCGCACGCGACGTGCTCGGCTCCTGCAGACCCAGGCCACCTTGAGGAAAGCTCTGCAGCAGCAACAGCTCGACCTTGAAGAGCTGGCCAGGTGCGCCCAAGAACTCCTGGACGTCACTGATACGACCCTCAAGTACCTCGACGCCGTCCTTGACCCCGGCCCGGACGGACAAGACCAAAACTGAAGCCTGTACCACGGGCGGGCCCCCGGGAATCGACTACCTCACCCGCCCCCACCTTGCTGGCCATCACGCTCGGCTACCTGGCGGCTGGGACACGTTCGGGATCGAAGGGCCGACCCATGAGCACCGGAGTCCGGGGCTTCGGGGTTTCGTCGCGGCGCGCTCGTGGCGGCCGGTATGGCACACCTGGCAGCGCGGGTCTCCTGGCCAGCAAGGTGGTGATCCAGCCGGGCAGCGGCGCCATGGACCGTTCCGGACCACCGTGTAAGCGCGGCCGTTAACCACCGAGCCGGATCCCAGGACGTAGCCGCCACCGCCGCCCGCGACCAGATGTCCTACCTGGGGTTCCTGGCCGAACTGCTGCCGGCCGAGTGCGGCGGTCAGGAACGCCCACAGGTTGGCCACCCATGGCCAGGGCGGGAGGTCCTGACACTGCTTTCCGCGGACATGGTCATACAGGGTGGACGTTGGGATGATCTTAAGAGGGAACCCATGAGCGCCGACCGCCCCGTGAAGCTGCTCGGACAGCCGCTTGGCCGTCGCGAAGTTCACTCCCGCCCTATTGATCGCGGAACCGAGGAACTCGCGGAAATCGGCGAGGATTGCGGCGCGCCGTTTATCCATTGAGGGTCTCGATCCTCCACTGCAGATCGCTTGGACGATCCTAGCGTTCCAGGAAAACCGGCGCGAACTGTTCCATCTGACACAGAACGGGAACCTACACATCGGTGTCTACCCACCGCTTGGGCGAGTCCGGGTTGCTGCTCCGCGTCGTCTTGACGACGAGCATGTCCGGCTGGCTGTGATCCAGCGGCTGCCGTGGATCAAGGAGCGGCGCGAGCAACTTCGCTCGGCCGAGCGCCAGTCCGAGCGAGAGATGGTCACAGGCGAGTCTCACTACGTGTGGGGAGTTCGCCGCCGCATGAAGGTCATCGAACGCCAGGGGCGGGCTCACTTCGAGGTAGACAGTGAGCGGTTGCTGCTGTACGTTCCGGCCGGCACCACAGCCGAGCGACGACGCGAACTACTAGACCGTTGGTACCGGGAGCAGTTGCGACAAGCGATCCCGCCCCTAATCGCCAAGTGGGAACCGATCCTGAAAGTTTCGGTGCCGCGGTGGACAATCAGGCGCATGAAGACCAAATGGGGATCATGCAACCGCGAAACCGGACACATCTGGCTCAACGTCGAACTCGCCAAAAAGCACCCCGATTGCCTAGAGTACATTGTCGTCCACGAGATGACGCACCACCTCGAACGCAAGCACGGCCCGCGCTTCACCAAGCTGATGGATAGGTTCATACCGAACTTGCGGAGCCTCCGTGATCAGTTGAATAACGCCCCACTGGCTCAGGAGAGCTGGGAATGAGGCTCATTTCGGCGCACATCCGGGGCTACGGTCGCATCGTTGATTCGAAGGTCAACCTTGACGCCAAGGTCATCGCCATCGTCGGGCCAAACGAAGCTGGCAAGACCACCTTGCTTAAGGCGCTTGCTCACGTCGACGCGGATGCCGCTGTTCCAGTGCCGCAGCGTTCGCGCGCGGCAGACGTGACAGACGAAACGCCCATAACCACATTCGACTACGTACTCGACGATGAGGATAAAGACGCCGTAGCGGATCTGGACCTCCAGCAACCACCAAAGCGCGTGTCCATCGCGCGAACCGCTTCGGGCCAGAAGCTCACTGTGGATGTCCAGCCCCGTCCGGTCAAGTCGATCGCCCCGCTCCAGGATGCAATCGCGGTACTCAAGTTTGGCCAGGCTAATGAGGACCTGGACGATTGGATCGACCCTGAGACGGTTTACGCCGATCCCAACTCTGATGCCGCCCGTGATTACAGGACCGAGCTGCAGTCGATCATAGACGCGGTCGACGGTGCAATCGCTGAGCCCGGTACCGGCATCTCGGACGAGGCGATCAAGTTTGCCGAGTCCCTTCGAAGTGCGACGCTTGAGAACACGGGCGCTGATGAGCTGCGCACGGCACTCGATACAGTCGTCGACTGGGCCAAAAGGGAAGGGCCTGGACAGGTTGCACGCGACCGGATCTGGCACCGCTCGCCGGATTTTATCATGTTCGATGAGGCTGGTCGGTCGATTCAGTCGACATACGCCTTCGACGATGCGTTGGTGGCCGATCCGCCGGCTGCGCTGGCAAATCTTATGGGAACCGCATCGCTGGATCTCAAAGAACTGCTGACCTTCGTGAGAACCGACGACGTTGCCCGACGACGCACGGCAATCGTTCAGGCGAACAAGCGCATGGATGCCATCTTTGATGAGGCGTGGAAGCAGTCGAGGCTCGCCGTGCACTTCGAAATCGATGGCAACCAGCTACGGATCGAACTCATAGAGGACGGTAATAATGTCACCGTCTTCGATGAGCGCAGTGCCGGCCTCCGCATGTTCGTGGCACTGATCGCGTTCCTTAAAACCCACGGGTCAGACCGCCCGCCTATCCTGCTGATAGATGAAGCGGAGAACCACCTTCACATTGACGCGCAGGCCGACCTCGTGAACATGTTCGTCACACAGGAGCACGCGGTAAAGGTCATCTACACGACCCACAGCCCAGCCTGTCTGCCGCCAGATCTCGGCACCGGAATCCGTACAGTCGTCCCGCGAAAGGACAACTTCCAGATCAGTGACATCAAGAACAGCTTCTGGCAAGGCTCGGCAGGCTACTCGCCGTTGATGCTCGCGATGGGCGCTGCAGCCGTAGCGTTCACACCCGCTCGTAACGTCGTCCTCGCAGAGGGAGCGACGGAGATGATCCTTCTTCCGACGCTGCTGCGTGCAGCGACAGGCGAATCTGAACTGCCCTACCAAGTTGCTCCGGGTCTCTCTGAGGCGCCGAAGGATTTTCTCCCCAAGTTGGATCTTGAGGCTGCCCGTGTCGCTTACCTCGTCGATAGCGATGACGGAGGCGCAGCGCTACGAAGTTCGCTCCTTAGAGCGGGCGTTCCGGAGAACGTCATCACCGACGTGGGAGTAGCGGGGATCGAGAATGTACTCGATCCGGACGTTTATCGCGAGGCCATCAAAGCACTACTCTCAGAGTGCAATCCAGCAGTTGCGGCGGACGCGCTGCCGGAGATTCCTGTGTTCGCTACGGGCAAGGACGAGTCGTGGGCGTCCTTGTCTCAGGCATGGATTCAATCGCAGAATCTCAAGGCGCCGTCGAAGGTGGCGATCGCGAACTGGCTGGTCGAGAACAGCCGGGCGATTCCTAGCGCTGCCGGCAAAATCCTTCTGAAGAGTCTCCATAAGCAGCTCCTGAAGGTGCTGGACCACGAGGGTAGCTGAAGTGGCTGCCCTTGATAACGCCACTAAGCGCAAGCTCGAGCCGATCTTCGGTATGAGCAGCGGTTACGTGCTCGACTTCAGTAATGCCCGCTTCGCGGACTTTGTGAAGACCGCGATCGGCATCGATTCGTATGAGAAATACCCGCCTGCCTCTCGGCTTGTCTTTAAGGTCCGGGACCAGCTCGCAACCGACCGGAGCCCAAACCTTAAAGACAAGCTGAGGCCGGAGGATGTGTCCTTCGTGGCGGAGTGGTCGCTGATGAAGATCGCGAAGCGGTTCGAAGCGGCGGACAAAACAATACGAACACAATTATTGGGGCTGGGGTAGTGATGTAGCCGTGGCGCGGCAGCCGGAAGTGGCCGAGTTGACCTTGAAGCTCAGCTAGGAACTGAGTCTTTTCTCGATCTTGTCCAGCATGCGCATCAGCAAGCTCGCCGTCAGCACAGCTTCGGACGCTTCGGTCACGTCGTCAAACGACACTTCGCGATGTCCAGATGGATTGCGCAGCACAGCGTAAGCACCCTTGAAGAGCATCATGGTGCCCTCTACCTCGCCTTGCGGCGCAGCCGGATCAGCGAGCGGCCCGCCTTTCCGGAAAGCTTTTGTCATCAAGTCGGAGCCAAAGACGTCGTCACCGAAGCCAGCGAGACTCCTTACGCGTATCTCGACGACCCGCATCGCGCCGAAGATTGCGTTTTCATACTCCCCGAGGAGAAACTGCCGCCTGGAGTTGCGCTCGATAAGCGGATGCAGATTGTCTTGCAGTCGGTCAATCGCCCGGACGTCCAGTACACTCATTTTGAGGGCTTCTTGTCCCCGCCGCGTGATGAAGAGGGCGCCATAGGAGTGTTGGGTGGCAGGAGTGCAGGCGATCAAGCCGCGAGCACGCAGCCACCCTACTGCTTCTGCAATTGCTTTCTGGGCTGGCTTGTTTTCACGGTATCCATGCACGGAATCGCTGCGGTATTGAAGCGTATAGTTATATTCTGATTTATTTGTGTCGCTGGAACTGGGCTGTGCAAGGTCGGCAAGAATGAAGAGTGCAAGCTCGTCAATGGGCAACTGGAGGGCGACATCAGGGGTAACTTTGATCATAACGAGAGATATACCCCTTCGGGTGCGTCTTGTCAAACATATTTAGTTGACATTGGAGTAGATGTGGATACAGACAAAGGGGTAGGATCGTTGGAGGTGAAAGATTCTTGAGGTATGTGCTGTCAAATAACTCTATTCAAACTCATCCATCTCGTTTTCGCTCACTTCGCTCGACCATCGCGGGTTGATGACGCCTGGATGTCCCATGGGCAGGAGATGGTGAAGCCCGTGTTGCTTCCGCCTCCATTGATTTGCTTCCCACGCTTCAAGTGCTCGGTAGCCGTCAACAAGGACCGCGATTTTGCAGATTTTCACTCTTCGTCCACATTGGCATTGGCCGTCGCCAATGTCATGGTGCAACAGGCGCACTTCAGAGAGGGCACTGAAGGTGGAATCGCGAGCCCTATATGCTCTATCGCATCGATCTAGGGCGTCATCAACAGTTGCTTGATCGAGGTTTTCGATCACTGTGCGGAAGGGTCTGCTGTCTAGCTCTTTCTGTTTCCGTTCGACAGCTGCCTGCAAGTCAGCAATCACGATATTGAGACGATCAACTTCATCAGCGTGCGCTTCTTCTACGAGTTGAGCGTCGTACTGCCACTGTTCGAAGTGCTCCGCTTCGCGGCGCTTGACTTTGGTTGGGCTATCTCCAAGATGCCGTGCACAAATGCCGCAGACGCTCGCTTTGGCTGGCAACCCGTCGGGTACCTTCGGAGCTTGAAACTCTGCGTTGTGGCTACGGCAACACGGGCAGTACGGCATAGACACCACTGTGCCACGAGGGTCTGACACTCTGCGTGGCCGTCAGCAGCCTGCGGGCTGACCGGCCATCCTGCTGGCATGCCCACCGCCGCGCAGCTCGCCCTTTCTCTCTCCCTCGACGGCCTCCAACTCTCCGGCACGCTGGTCACGCCGGCTGCGGTACGCGGCACGGCTATGGTGGTGCATGGTGGCGGGGTCACCCGTGAGGAAGACGGCTTCTTCACGCGTCTGGCGTATGGCTTGGCAAACGCCGGCCTGCTCTGTCTGCGCTTCGACCTTGCGTTCGTAGCGGCGGTCAGGCGGCGGCAGCCGCTCAGCGATGACACTGTGTGTTCCACTACCCGGCGGTGCCGTCCCGGCCGGTCGGAGAGCCAGGGCCTCGGCAAAGTCGACTGATGTCGGTTTTCAGATGAGGCCGAGGAGGGCGAGCGGGCGAGTGGCGTCGCGGGCGTTGTGTCGTAGGCGGGGGGCGATTTTCGTCGCTCCTGCCAGGCGTAGGGCGCCGATGGCGAGGTTGCGCCAGGTGGCCATGGCGCGGGGGGCGTTCCCGGTGCGCAGCTGGGAGGCGTCTTCGGCGAAGGTGGTATCTCTGATGTGGTGCAGGGCCTCGATCCGCCAGTGATCGCGGATCAGCTCGGCGAGCTGGGCGGGAGTGGCTTGCTCGGCGGTCAGGTCGGTGATCGCGTAGACGGTCTTGATGGTGGTCTTCCCGGTTCTTCGGTGCGCCCGGCGGCGTTTGAGCTGGATGGCCTGGCGGGCGCCGGGGAACAGCAGGCCGGTGACGGTGCAGACCTTGATCCGGCGGATCTCGCCGCGGCCGTGGCCGATGCCGCGGGTACGGCCCTGCAGCGGTACCCGGTCCCAGGGGAGCTTCTTCAGCTGCTTGCGCAGGGTGCGCTGGTTGGCCTTGACGATGGCGATGTAGTGGGCGCCGCGGCTCAGCAGGTGGCCGGCGTGTTCGCGTTGGGTGTGCATGGCGTCGCTGGTCACCACCGCCCCGGTCAGGTCGGTGACGCCTTCCGGCAGCGGCTGGAAGCAGCTGATCTCGTTGGTCTTGTCTTCCACGCCCCGTTGTGCGCGGACCAGGCCGGTGGTGTGGTCCAGGGCCGCGAGCAGGTGGATCTTGCGGCCGTGTGCCCGGGCGGCGCCGCGCAGGCTCTTGCCGTCGACGGCCAGACCACGCGGCTTCCCGGTGGTGGCGGCCGGGGCGCCGCGGTCGGCGAGCCACCGGCCGACCGCGTCGTCGAATGCATCACCGTCGACACCGGTGAGCACACGGCGGACGGTCGCTTCGCCGGGCGGCGTGTACCGCCTGGTCAGCCGGTCATAACGGACTCCGGGCCGCGCCAGCACATCCGGTGGGGCATCGGCGATCCATTCGCCGATCGCCACCAGCGAGGTCGCGCCGGCAAGCACCGCGCACGCCGACAGGGCAAGGATGCACACCAGTGCGTGCCGCACGCCTCGCGGGTCACGTGGGTCGGGTACCTCGGCGAGGCGTTCCAGCAACCCCGGCAGCTCAGGGGACGCGGCCCCAGTCCGTTCGCGGAGTTGGTCAAGGGCAGGCGGAATCGGAGATGATACGTCGGCAGGCACGGTCTTCCATCGAGATCACGGGGCGTCAGCAACTCCATGATCTTGGAAAGCCGTGCCTGCCTGCATCTCAGCCACCCTCAACACCCCAAACCGGACACCGAACCACTTTGCCGAGGCCCTAGGTCTCGATCCACCCGTCGACGCGCAACCGCCGTCCATGCAAGGAGCCGACCTGAACGTCGTGCGGGTCGCTGCCGTGGAATGGCGCCATGACTGGGAGCCTTCTCTGTGAATCTGGGCTGCATGCCTCTCACTCGGTGGCTCAGTCACGTTGCAGCTGAAGAGCCGTGAGCAGCTCGCACTCGGTGGGGTGGCCCGTCCACGCGCCCATGAGGCCTCGGTGGACATCGTCGCGTTGCTGAGGTGTCAATTCGAGTGTGTTGGCGGTTTCGTGTAGGAGTGGCAGGTTCAGCTCGAATTTCTGAGGTGTCAGTGCGGCTCGGGCGATGTGGTCGGCGTAGAGGATCTGGGCGTGGGTCTCCATTGCGGGTATGGGCAGCCTCTTCCGGAGCGGTGGGGCCGGAGTGTGTCTGCGTTGTCGATGGCGGCCGCTCGCGGCCCATGGCGCCCAGCGTTCGGTCGGCAGCAGCCCGGTCGCGCCGATCTCGTCCAGATATTGGTGTCCGGCCTGTTCGGCTCGCGAGAGGTAGCGGAGCAGAAGAGCCGCGGTGGTGCGGGCGTCGTGATCGGCCGAGTGCTCGCGGGTGAGAAGGAGGCCTTCGGCTTCCGCGCAGTCGGCGAGCGTGAGGGAGCGCTGGTCTTGGCCGAACCGGCGGGCGAGGTCGATGGTGCACAGGACGAGCAGGTCGTCGGGAGCGGCGCCGGCGCGGGCGAACTCGCCGACCAGCATGGCGGAGTCGAACATCGCGTTATGCGCGACGAGCACCGCGCCATCGATCATCTCGGCGATGTCACCAGCGACGTCGGGAAATGTCGGGGCGCCGGCGAGGTCGCCGGCCGTGAGGCCGTGGATATGGGTCGGGCCTGGGCCGGAGTCGCTGTGCAGGACGGTGCTGTAGGAGCTGCCCGGTATCCCGTTGGCTTTGAGGCGGTGAACGGAGATTTCGGTGATGCGGTCGTGCAGCGGATCCAGGCCGGTTGTCTCGACGTCGATGACGGCGTAGGGGAGCGCACCGATCTTGTGACGAGCGGGAGCGGCAGGCGCGGGTATTGAGTGGTGGGTGTGTGGAGTGGACTCGGCTGCGGTGACCATGTCGGGGAGCGCGGCCCAGGCGGCGGGTACGTCCAGTTTGCGTGCCGCGTAGGCGAGGGTCTGGAGTTCTTCGCCGAGGACGTCGTCGTACTTCTCGATGATCTTGTCGGGGACGAGGGCCGCGAGTTCGCGCGGGTCTGGCGCGGTCGCGGATGCGAGGGTGGCGAGGATGTCGATCACATGGCGGGGCGCGGTGCCGGGCAGGATCAGGACGGCACCTTGCCGCCCCACCGCGATGCCGTGCTGGTGAAGGGCGAGCGCCAGGGTGTTCATGAACGTGTCGCCGCGTAGCGGGACTAGCAGCGTGTCGCTGCCCCAACCGATGATGGGGGTCTTGGCCAGGTTGAAGCGCCGGTAGGCGTTGCGTCCCTCGGTGAGGAGACGCTGCGCACCGGTGTCGAGGTAGAGCGGCATGTCCTCGGACTCGAAGACCAGTCTCATCTCGGTTCTGACGCGGTCGTGTACGTCGGCGGCGACGCCGAAGAAGTCCGGTGCGTTGCCGCCGCCTGCTGCGGTCAACTCGATGACCTTGCTTCGGGCGTCGACCGTGGCGATCTTCCACCGGCGTCCGGCGAAGATCATCAGGTCGCCGGGAGTCAGGGGCTGGGCGATGGGAAGGGAACCGAGGGTCCGGCCCGCGCTGACCAGGCGGTACTCGTCGGGGGAGTGGAAGGCGGCGTAGAAGGCGTGATGATTGGCAATGCGTTCGCCTTCGCCGCCGTGCAGCAGGAGTCCGTCTTTTTCCTGGCGCAACAGGTCGGCGGCGCCGAGGTCGCGAAGCAGGGCCTTGAAGAGCGACGGCTCAACGTGCTGGAAGGGGCCGCTCAGGCAGAGCGCCTGGTAGGCGTCTTGAGGGAGTACGCCGCCGTGCTGTGAGATTAGCGAAAGGACCTGTTGCACCAGGGTGGACAGGCGCAGCCCACCGGTTTCCGGTGGTTCGCACCAGCGGTCGAGCAGCAGGTTGACCACGGCGATCATCTGGACGAGTTGGATCCGCAGTTCGTCCTGCGGAGTTGAGGTGGCAGTGAGTTCAGGCTCGGCGGCGTACATCCGGAGTGTCGCGGGCCCTCCTCTGCGCCCTGAACGGCCCAGCCGCTGGCGGAGCGCGGCGACGCCCGGTGGAGGGCCGATCTGGGCGACGGACGCGACCGATCCGATGTCCATGCCCATTTCCAGGGTGGAGGTGCAGACAGCGGTGACCGGGAGATGGCCGTCTTTGAGCCGGGCTTCGGTGTCCTCGCGGATCTCCTTGGAGAGGTTGCCGTGGTGCGGGACGAACTCGTTGGGTACCCCGGCCTGCTCGCAGCGTCGGACCAGGATGTCGGTGAACAATTCGACGTGCTGGCGTGCGTTGGCGAAGACCAGGTTGTTGGCGCCGCGCAGCACCGCGAACAGGTGGTCGGCGATGGCGCGCTTGCCGCCTCCGGCGAAGTTCTCGGTTTGCTCCCCGGCAGAGGCATGCGGGGCACCGCGTCGCGGCGCGTCGTCCAGGAAGCCCTTGATCTGGACGCGGAGTTCCTGGCCGTCGGATGAGGACTCGATGACCCGTACACGGTGACCACCGCCCGGGCGGAGGAACTGCGCGGCGGTGTCCAAGTCGCCGAGCGTCGCAGAGAGGCCGACACGAGGGATCCGGTGCCTCACGGACAGTTCGAGTCTGTGCAGGAGAGACTGGAGTTGCGCGCCTCGTTCGGTGCCGATGAAGGAATGCAACTCGTCGATCACGATGTGTCGGACACCGCGGAACATCGACGGTACGCGGGTTCCGCGGTTGGCGAGCAGTGCCTCCAGAGATTCCGGTGTGATCAGCACGATGCCTTCGGCTCGCTGGACCAGTCGCGTCTTTATGGCGGCGTCCACGTCCCCGTGCCACCGGTGCACGGGAATGTGCAGGAGATCGCACAACTCCTCGAGCCGCCTGAACTGGTCGTTGATCAGGGCCTTGAGCGGACCGATGTAGACGGCCCCGAAGCCGTTCTGCTCGTCGGCATCGGCGAGCGCGGAGCAGATGGGCAGGAAGGCGGCCTCGGTCTTGCCTGCCGCGGTGGCCGCGGAGACGAGGAGATCCTCCTCGCCCGCAAGGACCACCGGGATAGCCGCTTCCTGCGCATCGTGCAGCACCTTCCACTGCTTCTGCCAGATCCACCGCTGGACCGTGGGGTGGAGCAGGTCGAAGGAGTGCGAGCCCGCTTCAGAGCTTGAAGGTCGTGAAGTCGTCATCGTCGCTCTGAGAACGTGCAGTGGACTCGTTGTGCGCTGCGGGCGCGGTGTTGTCCGGGTGGTCCTCTTCTTCGAGTGGGGCGAGGTCGGGGTTGTGCTCGGGCGCGAGGGTCACGGATCCGATCAGGCTCCGCCAGTCTGCGTCCGGGTTCTGTTCCAGGACGGCGAGCAGATCGCAGAAGGCCTTGATCGTGGTACGCGGGGTTCGGAAATAGACATCGCCGACTTTGTCGGAGCAGTGCTGCATGAAGGCGAGGACCGCCTCGTCGGGAAGGGGTCGGGCGTCGCCTGCGCCTGCGGCTTGGACCTGGCGGAGCTTGGTCAGTAGAACGTAGAAGTCTTCCTGGGTGAGGGCTTGCAGTTCCAGAACGGGCCCGGTGAGGTCCACCAGCCCGTTGGCGGCGAAGGCGTTGTCGGCCAGCCGGGATTGCAGGGCCGGGTAGCTGAACAGCCCCCGCCTGGAGTCCCGGAGGAATTCCGGTGTGCCGCCGAACAGGAAGCCCAGGTGTTCGGTGCTGCCCTGCAAGGTGTCGTTGAGGATCCGCAGGATCTGCTCGTAGTTGGCGTTGCGGGCTCGTGTCGATGCCAGCTTGTAGAGGTTGACCATCTCGTCGACGCAGATCAGCAGGCCGTCGAAGCCCGCCAGCCGGACGAATCGGCTCATCAGTTTGAGGTGGTCGTACATCGTGCCGTCGTCGATGATCGTCCGGACGCCGAGTGCGGCCCGCGCGTCGGTGCGCGTCGCGTACTCGCCGCGCAGCCAGCGCACCGCGGCCGCCTTCAGATGCTCGTCGCCGCTGTCATGGCCACGCCAGTAGGCGCCGATCACCTCGGCGAAGTCATAGCCGCCGGTGAGCTCGGACAGATCGGCCATGCGCGCCCGGATGACCTGGTCTGGAGCCCTGCCGGTCCGCTCCGCCTCCGCCAGCGCCGTGGACACGAAACGCTCCACCACGCTGGGCAGCGCACCGCCGTCGGGCTTGGAGCGGGTTGCCAGGTTCCGCATCAGCTCGGCGTACAGGCCTCGCGCCTGGCCGCCGGTGGCATGCAGCCGGCGGTCAGGGTTGAGGTCGGCGTGCGCCGTCACCAGGCGCTTCTCCATCGCGATCGACCGGACGAGATGGAGGAAGAACGTCTTGCCGGCGCCGTATTCACCGACCACGAACCGCAGGGCCGAGCCGCCATCGGCGATCCGCTCGACGTCAGTCAGCATCGCGCGGACCTCTGCCACCCGGCCGACTTGGACGTGTTGCTGCCCGACCCGCGGGACAACCCCGGCTCGCAGGCTCTGCAGCAGGGCGTCGCGTTCGCGCGGACGGATCCGGGCCGTCGTGGTCACAGCATCGCCTCCAGCGCGCCGCGGTTGATCTCCAAGGGGTCCTCTCCTTCGAGTAGGGGTTCACCGGCCGCCTCGTAGGCGGCCTCGTTGAGACGGTCGATCGCGCCGTCCGGCATCACCCTGTGCGCGGCCGCCAGGTCCTCCCACGCGGCCCGCGACAAGGCCGGTTGCTCCGGCAGTGCCCTGACCAGCTGGGAGTGCCCGGCATCCAAGCCCGCCACGGGTTCAACCGCAGGCGGGGCCGGCCGAGGCGGGTCCGGAGGCTCGTCGCCGAACACCGAGCCCAAGAGCGCTGAAACCTCGGCGGCTTCGGCGATGCGTGCTGCCAGCAACGATTCGTCGAGCCGGAGTTTGGACGCGGGTATGGGCGCCTCCGCCGGTGGCGGCACGGTGTGACCCTGCTGCGGCTGGGCGGGACGGACCACGACCGGGGCGGACGCGGGCGGCGCGGCGGCCGTCGCGGCATGCAGGCTCCGGTCCATGACGTCCGGAGCCAACTTGAGGAGTCCGGCGATTCGCCGCAGTGTTTTCACCTCTGCCGGATCGACGCGCCCGTCGGCGGCCGCCACGGCCGCCAGGAAGTCCGCCAGGTGCTCCCGCTGCGTGCGGTCGACCTCCTCGATCCGCCGTGACAGCCCGGTCAGCTTGACCTCGGTCGCCAACAGCCATCGGAGATGCGCGCGCAGCCTCGACCGCTCGTGCCGCGTCAGATGGAGCGCCTCTTCAAGGTGCCCGACCAGCAGTTGCTTCTCCTCCGTCGCCACGTGGCCGTCGGCCAGGCTGACCGCCGCGCCGAGATGCAGAAGCAACGTCGCCGCGCGATAGGCGGATGTCGGCGCTGCTTCTGAAACGCCATTGACATGGAAGAACACCACCGACCCGCCAGCGGGAACCGGGCCGCCGAAGCGGGGATCGGGCTCCATCCCGATCCCCGCACGGCCGAGAATCCGGGCGAGCGCGATCACACCCTTCTTCCCGGGGCGTTCGTCGCCGCACCAGGCCAGTAGGTCCGCCGCCGGAACAGTCGATATCGCGAAACCGCCCAGCCGCGATCGCGCCCACTCGGTGAAAGCGCCGACCTCCCCCGCATCGAGATCGACCAGTTCGTCCGGCAACTCGGCGGCACTGGCAAGCTTCCCGCGCAACTCCGGACTCCGCCCGATCAAGCGGCTGAACGCGCTCAGACTCTCAGCGCACTCATCAGCTAACGACACCAGTCGTCGGAGGGGCAAGGCTTGATCGAAAACGTCCGGCACCTCTTGAAAGGTCATTGACGCGGTCCCACGGAAACCGCCGCTGGCAGGCCGATAATCGAAACGTAGTTCCGGCCCCCTTGGCTGGATACGGAAGCCTCCCAGATGACGATCGTCGTAGCGCACTGCGAAAAGCCTGCGAAATTCCTCGGGACACCGCTTGGCCGCCGTCCGAGGAGAGTAACCGGGATGCGACATCACCCAGGAGAGAGCCCAGTCGGCAGGCAGTGCGCGCCCCGATCGCGCGAACTCGCCCAGTCCGAGACGCAACCGCGCCGACGGCCGAGCCCCATCAGCGGCTGGCGCGGACCCGGTACCCGGATCCTCGCCTGCCGCCGACATCAGTTCTAGGAGGCCACGGAACTCGGTGGCGTAACTCCGAAACGAACCATCTGAACCGAACAGGCCCATCAGCCGCTCGATCTCCGCCCGAATGAGCGGCACCTCCCTCACGCGCGCCGCATCATCCCGTCGCAGGTCCAGCAGCACCCGGCGCTCCAAGCCGTAGAGGAAGAGGAACGCATATCCCACCGAAACGTCCCGATGCCGCCGCCCGGCCGCCAGCCAGCGCAGATATGCCGCACGGCAACGCGGCGCGATATCGGAATAGCACGGCCAGTAACCCAGGCCTTCTCCCGTCCAGTCGGGTGAACTCCAGTCAACCGGAAGCAGCGGGTCGATCAGCGCCGGCTCGACGCCGCGCCCCGACGCGGCGGCAAGCCCAGTACCCACGTAGAGCATGCCGCCCGGCAGCGTCCGATCCCCGACCCGACATGTCTCTCCGGGGGGCGTCCAACTCGCAACGGAGCCCCTCCGCACTTCACCCTGCTCGGTCAACCACGACACTCCCGCGCCCCCTCAACGTTCGCACAGCCCAGTCGAACGCCGCAGGCCACCTCATGAACGATGCGTAAGTGACGACGCCTCTGCCGTTTGCCCGGATGACACGACCGCCACAAGATCCGGGTTAACACCGATTCATAACCTGGCCCTTCGTCATGAGGAGGTGCCTTCAGAGCCGGCGAGGCTCTACCTGGTCCAGGTCGGGCGGTGTCGCAGGCGATCGTCCTCTCGTAGTAGGCGGGGACGTGCGAGCGTGATACAGAGTCTCGATTAACTTCTACGTTAGCTTGTCATGAGTGTTGGTCGCCGAGATCCCGACAGACAGCGGCAGTCCGGCACGATCGGCCAGCAGATGGATCTTCGACCCACGCTTGCCGCGATCGACAGGATTCGGGCCGACCAGTGCTCCCCTTCGCGGCGCGAACACCGACCGAGTCGATCGCGCACCGCGCCCAGTCCAGCTCCCCGCGCGCCCAACTCCTCCAGCACCAGCCAGTGCAGCCTGGCCCACACCCGCGCGGTCGTTCACTCGACAGCTCCCGCAACTCCTCGGGCACCAACCGCTCAACGATCGCAAGCTACCCCCAACCCACCAAATGAGATGGTGTCTAATTAGTGCCGCCCACCCTGTCGCGGCCTCATCTGCATCCCGCGCTCGACCAGGCGGCTTCGTACCGTCATATCGTTGACCCCCATCCGCTCTCCGATCCTTGCCAGTGACCAGCCGGCCTCGTAGAGCCGTACAGCCTCATCGATCTGCTCGGGGGAGAGGCCGCGCATCCGCATCGGCACGTCGTGGCTACGCAGGTACCTGCTGACGGTCTGTCGCGCGATACCGAACCGCTCGCCGAGTTCGTACACCGTCGCGCCGGCTCCATACGCCGCGATGAGCTCCTGGGTCTCGCTATCGCCGAGGCGCCGTGCTCGGCGGCGTTGTTGTCGCTTGGGCGGCTGCGGGGGAGGGGCGCTGGGGTCCGGCAGCCGCCGCAGGAGCGCCTCCAGGGCTTTGACCTGCTCCTTTGTTTTTGAATAAGCCCCAACAAGGTCCACCCCTACTCCACAGGCCCTCCCGCACATCCGCGGCAGGGCCTGAGTGATCAACTGGGAGGATTTTGGGAGATCATCTCCCTCCCACCCGAATGAGGCCACAAGAACGCCCTGCTTCTGCTCATGCTGCGTAGTCATGCGGCAGAGGTGGGACGAGGCCTCATCCCCCCACCAGCATGACGGGTCGCTAGGCGCTCAAGATCGAGACCGGGACTGAACCCGCCTCTGAGCACTTGCTAAAAGCCCATTGAGCACGGGGACCGGCGAGCTCCCACTGAGCCGGAGCCGTTCCTGCAGCGAGATCTCCCAGCGTTTCTGGAGCTTGGTCTTCAGGTCGTCTCGCATGGTGTCCGAGACGTGGGAGTACACGCCCCGCCGGGCACGGTGTGACCGAGCTGTTCGGCCTGGAGCACCTCCGGAATGGCGTCCTCCAGCATCCAGGTCTTGTGGCTGTGCCGCAGCCCGTGCGGCGTGAGCCCCTCGACGAGCGGCACCTCACCGGCGTCTGAGGACGGGCCCTCCCGCATGTCGGCGGCTCACTACTGGCACCGGGCCGCCATCACGGCATGACCGCGCAGGCGGGCGCCCGCGTTCCATGGCCCCTACACAAGTCGACGGGCGCCGCACCCCTTAGGGGGTGCGGGCGTATGGCGGAGAGCGCAGAACAGGGGTTTGCAGGCGGCGGCGCGCACGTGAGAATTCCCGCAACGGCCCGACTGAGTGAGGGGGAACGGTGCAGGTGGGGAGCGAGACGTGGCCTCCGAGGCTGCGTCCGGTGACCGGGCAGCGGGCGCTGCGCGACGTCTTCGGGAAGTTTCCCAGCGGGGTGGTCGGGCTCTGCGCGCTCGACCCGGACGGGTCCCTCGCAGGTATGGCGGTCAGCTCGTTCACCTCGGTGTCGCTGGACCCGCCGCTCGTGTCGGTCTGCGTGGCCGACTCGTCGCGGACGTGGCAGCGGGTGCGCGGCGCCCGCACCGTCGGGCTGAGCGTTCTCGGGGAGCGTGACGGGGCGCTCTGCAGGGCGCTCGCCAGCCCGGCGGATAGCCGGTTCGACGGCGTCGACTGGACGGCGGGCGACGGCGACGCGGTGTTCCTGCGCGGCGCGGTCGCGTGGCTGGAGTGCGCCGTCGCCGCGGGTGTGCCCGCGGGCGACCATGTGATCGTCCTGCTGGAGGTGCGGGCGGCGAGCACCGTCCCGTGGGAGCGGCCGCTGGTCTTCCAAGGTGGCCGGTTCTGGACCCTCAGCGAGGGCGGCGGCCGGCTCGTCGACCGGCTCGACGGCGCACTGCTGGACGAGATGGTGGGCCTCGCCCAGCACGGGGACGTCGAGCGGGTGCTGACGCTCCCGTGCTGGCAGGTCCGGCGGACGGGCTGACCCGTCGGGCGAGGGGCGAGGGGCGGACGGTCAGGGTCAGGCGGGGGTGCCGAGGGCCTTGGCGAGATTCGGGCGGCGGGACACGTTGAGCTTGCGGTAGACGCGGGTGAGGTGCTGCTCGACGGTGCTGACCGTGATGAACAGCTCGCTGGCGATCTGCCGGTTGGAGAAGCCCGCCGCCGCCAGCGAGGCGACGCGCTGCTCGGCGTCGCTCAGCTCCGCGGTGGGGCCGGCGATCCGCAGCGGCTTGTCCCCGCCGTCGCGGTCCGGGCCGCCGCCGGGCAGCGCCGCGGCGAGCGGCTCCAGCCCGCACTTCTTGATCAGCGGGCGGGCGCTCCGGGCGGCGTCGCGGGCGCCGTCCTCGTCGCGGAGCGCCGTCCGGGCCAGGCTCAGCTCCGTGAGGGCGGTGGCCAGCCCGACGCGGTCGGTCGTCCCCTCCAGGGCGGAGACGGCCTCGGCGAGCAGGACGGCCCGTTCGTCCGGGGCGGCGAGCTCGGCCAGCACTCGCAGCGAGGCGCCGCGGGTCCGGGCGTCCCAGGACATGGTCCGCGCCATCTGCTCCTCCACAAGCGCGCGGGCCCGGTCGGTGCGGCCGAGGCGCAGGCAGGCGCGGGCCGCCTCGCCGCGCCAGGGGACGAGCGCGGGCTGGTCGTTGCCCCAGCCGCGCATTAGGTCGCCGCAGGAGCCGAAGTCGGCGAGCGCGGTCAGATGCTGCCCGATCGCGGCGTGGTAGTGGCCGCGCGCGAACATGTAGTAGAGGCCCGGCAGCGTCTCGAACATGCCGTCGGGCAGCGGGACCCGCAGGAACTTGGCCGCCTCGTCGTAGCGGCCGCAGGCGGTGGCGATCTGGATTGAACTGGACAGCGGCAGGCCGAGCGCCATCCCCCAGCTCCGGTTGGACAGCAGGGTCAGGGAGCGCTGCGCGTGCCCCTCGGCGGTCCGCAGGTCGCCGCGCCGCACGTCGATGATCGAGCTGGTGGTGGACAGCAGCGCCTGCCAGGTCAGCGAGCCGCGCCGCTCGGCCGCCTTCAGCAGGATGTCGATCCACGCCGCGGCGCGGTCCAGCCCCTCGGTGTAGACGAGGACGGCCAGCGCGGTGAGGGCGGGCACCAGGACGGAGTCGTCCAGGCGGGTGCTGAGCAGCACCTGCTCGGCCGCGATGAGCAGGTCGTCGTCCATCTCGCCGCCCGTGATCACCGCGACCTCGACGGAGCGGTCGTCGGGCGGCGCGCCGCCGAGGTCGGCCAGCAGCGTCGGATACAGCCAGGAGCGGAACCGGGACGCCCAGCCGGTCGCCGGCAGCCGGTCGGTGCCGCCGGTGAGCAGCGCGCGCGCCTGCTCCCGCCGGCCGTGCCACAGCAGGTAGGTGACCAGGTCCTCGGTCTGGCGGTCGGTCAGCCGCCCGGCCGCCGCGGCGGCCCGCAGCTCGGGCAGCAGCCGGACGACCTGGAGCGGGTCGACCTGCCATTCGGCGCTGGCCAGCTCCGCGGTGAGCTGGGCCTCGTCCCCGCCGTGCGCGCTCGCGGCCTGGCGGGCCAGCCGCAGGTAGCGGATGGCGCTGGTGAAGTCGCCGTCGTGCTGCTCGTGGTCGGCGGCCTGGCGGAGCACGTCGATCATCCAGCCGGCGCCGACCGTGCCCGCCTCGGCCAGCGGGCGGGCCACCCGCGCAGCGGGCTCCCCGTCCTCGCGCAGCGCGCAGGCCGCGTGCAGGTGCATCGCGGCGCGCTCGCGGGCGGGGACCTTGGCGTACAGGGCCTCGCGGGCGGCCTCGTCGCGGAAGCCGCCGTCCTCCAAAAGGCCGATCGTCTCCAGGCTCTGCAGCGCCAGCGCGATGTCGGCCGGGTCGGCGTCGAGTATCCGGCCGAGCAGGGCGGGTGCGGGCGAGGCGTCCCCGCCGAGCACGGCGACGGCCCGCGCGCAGTCCACGACCGCGGGATGGGCGCGGTGCAGGCACTGCCAGACGGCCTGGACGTAGTCGTTGCCCGCCACCGCGTGCGGCCGGGCCGGGCGGGCGGCGCGGGTGTCGGCGACCAGGGCGTCGAGCAGCAGCGGGTTGCCGCCGCTCAGCCGGTGGAACGCCTCCAGGCAGTCGTCAGGGACGGCGGAGCCGAGCCCGCGGGTCACGATCCCGGCCACCGCGGGCGCGGCCAGCGGGCGCAGCCGGATGTGCCGGCAGTGCGGCTGGCTGCGCAGCTCGGCGGTGAAGGACGCACGCTCGTCCAGCGAGCAGGACGACAGGGTCAGCACGACCACGATCGGCGACGTCTCTAGCCGGCGGGTGAGGTGGAGGAGGGAGCGCAGCACCGCCTCGTCGGCGTGGTGGACGTCGTCCACGCCGATGACCACGGGCGCCTCGGCGGCGAGTTCGTGCACCGGCTTCCACATGCGGTGCAGCGCGGAGCTGGACAGGGCCGGGTCGCCATCCGCGGGGAGCTGCACCGGCGGGCCGGACGCGGCGGGCAGCCGGGGGTGTCGTGCTAACTGCCCGAACAGTTCCGGAACGCCGTTCTCGGTGCGCGCCGCGGTGGCGCTGATGAACACCGCCCCCTGCTTTTCCGCATGGTCGGCGAACGTCCGCAGCAGGGTCGTCTTGCCGTAACCGGTGGGTCCGGTGATCACCGCCACCCGGCCCCTGCCCTTCAAGCTCGCGGAGAGAAGGGAGGACAGTACGGCCAATTCCGCTTCACGTTCCACGTTCAAGTCACCCCCGTGGTGCCAAAAGAACAACTGGACTTGTCGCTTTGCGGGGATTGACGCTGAGTCTCTCATCGGCTCGGCGGGACGGGCAAGGACGTCCGCCCTCGGACCGGGAGGAATCCTCGGGCGGATGGCGGGGCATCCAGGTATTATCTGCCGCCCGCGCGAATCAGCGGTGCAGCCGCCGCACCTCGTCGAGCCGTGCCAGCCCGTCGAGCGCCACTTCGGTGTCGAGCCCGAAGTCGATGAGGCACGCGAGGTCGTCCACGCCGATGTCGGCGAGGGTGGTGACCATCTTCGCCGCGTCCTGGACGGTGCCGAACAATCCTCCGGTGTCGAAGTAGCGGTCGAACGAGCGGGCGACGAGGAAGTCCAGATCGGCCGGGGTCAGCCGGTCCAGGTCGACGCCCGGCATGTCGGCGCTGATCGCCCGCGCGAACAGCCCGATGGAGCTGCGCAGGTACGCGCTGAACGGGGCGCGCACCAGCTCCCTGACCTCGTCTCGGTCGGTGCCGATGTAGGTGTGCAGCATCAGCGCGACGGTGCCGCGGTCGCCGCCGTGGTGCGCGGCGTGCGCGTCACGGTAGACGCCGATCTTGCCGGCCAGCGTGTCCAGGTCCTGCCCCAGCAGGTGGGTGAGGATGCCGATACCCAGCTCACCGGCCTTGCGGAAGGTCTCCTCGGAGCCCGCGCTGGTGAGCCAGACGGGCAGCTCCGGCTGCACCGGCGGCGGGTAGATCCGTACCGCCGAGGTGGCGCCGGTGCCGTCGGTGAACTCCAGCTCCTCCTGCCGCCACAGCCGCCGCACGGCGTCCACGGTGTCGATCAGCACCTGCTTGCTGTCGCGGAAGTTCTCCGCCCGAAGCGCGAAGTCGACGGCGTTCCACCCGGACGCGAAGGAGATGCCGACTCTGCCCCCGGACAGGTTGTCGACGACCGACCATTCCTCGGCGATGCGCACGGGGTGGTGCAGGGGCGCGACGACGCTGCCCGCGCGGAGCGCGACGCGCTCGGTGATGGTGGCGAGGGCCGCCGAGGTCACCGCCGGGTTCGGATAGAGCCCGCCGAAGGAATGGAAATGACGCTCGGGCGTCCAGATCGCCGTGAAATCGTTCGCGTCGGCGAACCTGGCCCCCTCCACAAGGAGCTGATATCTGTTGTCTGCGGCGATTCCGGTGTCGGCGAAATAGAACAGACCGAAGTCCACGGCTATGGCCCCCTTAAAGGTGGATCGCTATTTTCTGACCGGCCGACCGTGATCATCGGCTGCCGAATCGAGCGCTTCTCACTCGCCGCTCTGCAAGATAACTCGTCGATCGACTCGGCGAACCCCTATGCCGCCCCCTATCCGGGGCGGCGGCGCCCCCTATTAATGCCCGGTCGATTGTTGTGGTGCTGCTCGACCGATTTCTGTTCACACTCGTTCACGTTTCGGTCACCGGCGGCGGCGAATCGGCCGGACCGCCCGGGCGGGCGGTCCGGCCGATCCCCGGAGCGGCGGACCCGTCGGGGTCAGTCCGCGACGCCGGTGCCGAGGCGCGCGTCCTGGGGGTCGTCGGCGGCCGCTCTGGTGTGGGCCGCGGCCGGGCTCTTCTGGCCGCGGGGCATGAGCAGGATGGTGATCGCCGCGCCCAGCAGCGCCACACAACCGCTGGTGATCGCGGCCGCCCCCATGCCCGTGCCGAACGCGTCGGTGGCCTGGGCGGCGAGCTGCTGGCCGTTCTGGCCGAGCCGCGCGGTCGTGGCGAGCGCGCTGCCCAGCGAGTCGCGCACCTGCGACCGGTCGGCGGCCGACAGCCCGGCGAGCGACGGCAGCGCGCCTTGGTAGGCCGAGGTCATCGCGGTGCCGAGCACCGCGACGCCGATGGCGCCGCCGACCTGCAGGGCGGTGTCGTTGACGGCGGACGCCGTGCCGGCCTGGTGCGAGGGCGCGTTGGCGAGGATGCCGTCCACCGACGGCGGGATGGAAAGGCCGATGCCGAAGCCCATGACGGCCAGGCTGACCAGCACCGTCGTCTCGGCGGTGACGTCGGCGGTGGACAGCGCGAACGCGCCCGCCGCGATGATCAGCAGGCCGGTGATGATGGTCAGCTTGTCGCCGATGGCCTTGACCACGTAGGGCGCCAGCGGCGAGGAGATGATCAGCGTGCAGATCGCGAGGATGCGCAGCCCGGACGACAGCGGGTCGTGGTGCCGGGCGATCTGGAAGTACTGGGTGAGCACGAACAGGCTGCCGAATAGCGCGAACGCCTGGCAGGTCAGGGCGGCGGCGGAGCCGCTGAAGCGACGGTTGGCGAACAGCGACAGCGGCAGCATCGGGGTGCCGGTACGCGCCTCCCAGGCCACGAACGCGACGAGCAGCACCACGCCGGCGATCAGCCCGACCAGGGTCTGCGCGCCCGTCCAGCCGTGCACCGGGACCTCGATCAGCCCGTAGACCAGCAGGACGAGCCCCGCGACGGCGAGCACCGCGCCCACCGGGTCGAGCCGGTTCGGCCGCTCCGTGCGCCAGTAGGGGATCAGCAGCATCCCGGCGGCCAGCGCGATCGCCACGACCGGCACGTTGATCAGGAAGATCGAGCCCCACCAGAAGTGGTCCAGCAGCAGCCCGCCGATCACCGGGCCGAGCGGGATGCCGATCCCGGCGGCGCCCGACCAGACGCCGATGGCCTTGGCCTGCTCCTCGGGCGGGAAGATGTGCTTGATGATCGCCAGGGTGGCGGGCATCACCATCGCCGAGCCGAGCCCCATCCCGGCGCGGAAGCCGATCAGGGTGGCGGGCGTCCCGGCGAATGCGGCGGCGACGGAGAAGCCGAGGATCAGTACCAGCCCGCCGAGCAGCATCGGTTTGTGCCCGAGACGGTCGCCGAGGGTGCCGGCGAGCAGCAGCAGCCCGCCGAAGGTCAGCGTGTACGCGTCGACCGACCATTGCATCTCCCCGACGGTGGCGCCGAGATCACTCTGGATCTTCGGCACCGCCATGGCGATCACCAGGGCGTCGAGCCCGCTGATCACGAGGCAGAGGCTGAGGACGGCCAGGGTCAGCCATCGGCGTCGGTAAACGGTGGCGGCATCCATGACTGGCGGATCTCCTGACGGACGTTAGTGCGGGATTCGTTTGGTCGTGCGGGTCGTTCGGCCGCGCGGTGGTGCGGACGTGCACGTCATGCATGTCGTTCATGGCTTCCCCGCGGGCACGGGTTCGGGGGTGCCGAGCCCGCGGACGGTCAGCTCCACCAGCTGGCGCAGCCGCCGGTGCAGCTGGTCGGGCGTGCCGTCGGCCTGGCTGATCCCGACGACCGCGTCCAGCAGCAGGTCGGCGCACTCGTAGGCGGTCATGCCGGGGGCGAGCCGGTCCGGGCCGCCGACCGCGGCGGCGAGCAGGTCCGCGACGAGGGCCGCGAACCGGTTCTTGAACGACAGCATCAGGTCGGGGGCGATCACCCCGGCCTCGGTGAGCAGCTCGGCCCGGTGCCCGGCGCCGACCGAGCCGAGCACCGTCCGCAGCTTGACCGCCAGGGCCGCGTACAGCTGGTCGGCCAGCGCGCCCTCGGCCGCGGCGGCCTCCCGCGCGCTGCGCAACACCTCGTCGAGCATGTGGGCGCCCATCGCGCGGAAGACGTCCTCGCGCCCGCTGAAGTGCTGATACAGCGCGGGCCGCGAGATGCCCGCCGCCTTGGCGATCATTTCCATGGACGTGCGCCGGTAGCCGTAGCGGCCGAAGACCGTCATGGCCGCGGTGAGGATCTCGACGCGCCTGTCCTCGGCCGGCTTCTTGCTTGTCATGCTGACACTGTGACGTCAGAATGTCATTTTGTCAATCGCCGTCCGGCGGCGGCCGGGATCCGCAGGCCGCGCAGCCCGCCGTCGATCACGTGCACCGTCCCGGTGGTGGCCGCCGACAGTGGCCCGGCCAGGTGACAGATCGCCTCGGCGACCTCTTCGGCGGTGATCAGCCGCCCGTTGGGCTGCCGCGCGTGCACCGCCGCCAGGGCCGCCTCCGGGTCAGGCGCGGCCGCGAGCTCGCGGCGCACCCAAGGGGTGTCGACCGGGCCGGGCGCCACGCAGTTCACCCGGATCCCCTCGGCCAGCAGGTCGGCGGCCATCGACAGGGTCAGCGAGTACACCGCACCCTTGGACGCGCCGTAGACGGCCCCGCCCGGCATTCCCACCAGCGCGGTGATCGAGCAGGTGTTGACGATCGCTGGGCTCCGCCCGGCCTTGGCCGACTTGCGCAGCCACGGCATGGCCGCCCGGCTGACGCGGACGAGCCCGAGCACGTTCACCTCGAAGACCCGCCGCCACTCGTCGAGATCGTTGTCCTCGAACGAGCCCCTGGCGAGCGTCCCGGCGTGGTTGACCAGGACGTCGATGCCGCCGAGCCGCTCGGCCGCGGTGCCAACGGCCGCCGCGACGCCGTCGTCGGCGAGGTCGCCGCGCACCCCTATAAGGGGGTCGGTGGCGGCGGACGGGTCGAGGTCCACGCAGG
Organism: Actinomadura formosensis NBRC 14204; assembly: GCF_001552155.1. Classification (GTDB taxonomy): domain Bacteria; phylum Actinomycetota; class Actinomycetes; order Streptosporangiales; family Streptosporangiaceae; genus Spirillospora; species Spirillospora formosensis. The sequence continues at coordinate 41,073 of NZ_BCQQ01000046.1, forward strand.
CGACCTCGGCGCCGCGCGCGGCCAGCGTGCGCGCGGTGGCGAGGCCGATGCCCGAGCCGCCGCCGGTCACCAGCGCCGTCGCCCCGGTGAACGGGGGGGCGTGGTCGAAAGCGGCGGCGGTCATGTCCGCCGGCCGGTCACGGGGAAGCTGCCGAAGACCCCGGCCTTGGTCTTGCCGGTCATCTCGTCGCCCGCCACCTGGACGGTGAACGTCAGCGTGATCCGCATCGGCTTGCGCACCTTGAGCTTCCAGGACGCGGTGTCGCCGTCGAGCGTCCCGCCGATGATCTCCGGGACCACCTCGCGGCCCTCGGCGGACCCGGTGCCGGTCAGCCCGTCGCCGTCCGCCTTAATATCGAAATCGAACTCCTGCTTTCCCATGGCGCTGTCGAGAGTCAGATGCCAGGTGCCGTCGAGGCCCATTCTCTCCCCTTAATTCACGCTCGTCCGAGGCGGACTGAATTGAGTCCGGCAGGACGGAGCGTAGGTGTGCCGGGGGAGGTGGCAGAAGCCCCTACCAGCCCCTACCGGCGCGATAGGAGGTGGAATCGCGGCAGGCAGCCGACGTGGATAGGGGTTCCGGTTCGCGGAACCGGGTGCGAGCCTTGAGCTCGATTCACGCATGCCAATCGGATTAAATCAAGAGGGGACATGGGACAGCCTGCGGCGTACAACGTCCTTCGGGGTTCCACTACGGGGAACCTCATTCTCGCATCCGACTTCTCCGCCACCACGGGCCGAACCGTGGGATCCTTCAGCGACCTGATCCCCAAGGTCGAGACCGGCTGCGCCGTCTGGGAGACCGCGCCTCCCGACCCCGCCGACAAGACGGCGCGCGACCACCTGGACCGCTGGACCGCCGACGTCCGCGCGTCGGGGCACAGGGTGACCGCCGTGCTGGGCTACTGCGTCGGCAGCGTGTTCGCGGCGGGCCTCGCGGCGCGCGTCGCCACCTGGCAGGACGCCCCGCGGCTGATCGTGTTCGACCCGGAGCGCCCGCACCCGGAGCTGCTGCACCGGCACTACTGCGACGCGATCGGCGCGCTGGCCGGGTTCTTGCGGCCGGGCCGGGCCGACGCGGCCCGCGCCGACGGCGACCGGGCCTTGCATGAGATATCTAACATGCCGGATCTGGCCGTCGCGCTGAGCGATCTGGTCGTCGCCTACGGCGAACCGGCCCTCACCGGTGTCGGGCTCGCCGCGGACCGCACCGCCGAGCTGCTCGGCGGCTTCCGCGCCTTCCTGTCCTACCTGGTGTCGGCCGCCGAGCTCGACCCGCGCGAGGGCTGGGCCACCGCGACCGCCATCACCTCGGCGACTCAGCACAACGGCCTCAACACCCTGCCGCCCGGCGAGCGGGACGGCACCGTCGCGCGGGAGATCGTCTTCGACCTGCCGCACGCCGAACTGCTGCGCGACGCGAACGTCGTGGCGGCCGTCAGCGACCTGCTCGGGGAGGTGGACCGGTGACCGCGCCCGTCCAGAACGCGCCCGCCGCACGGCCCGCCACCGTCCGGGAAGAGGCACTGTGGCTCCTCGACCGGATGGTCCCGGGCGTGCCCAACAACCTGGCTTTCGCCTTCTGCGCCGAGGGACGGATTTCGCTGCCCGCCGTCCGCGCCGCGCTCATGGCGTTGCTGCGCCGCCACGAGTCGCTGCGCACCGGCTACCGCGCCGAGGGCGCGAAGCTGACCCGCACGGTCCTGCCGGTGGAGGAGGCCGACGCCCCCGAGGTGCTTCGGCTGACGTCCGCAGGGGGCGAACCGGAGGACGAGTTCGCGCCGTTCGTCGCGCGGCCCTTCGAGATGACCGGCGCGCCGCTGCTGCGGGCGGGCCTGCTGGTCGGGCCGGACGGCGACGCCCTGTGCTTCGTCGTCCACCATCTGGTCTTCGACGCCACGTCCATCCCGGTGTTCGTCGAGGAGTTCGCCGCCGCCTACGAGTGCCTGGCCGCCGGGCGGCCGCTCCCGCCGGCGCTGGCCGCCGTGGCGCCCGCGCTGCCCGACCCGCCGGTCCGGGCGAAGAGCGAGGAGTACTGGCGGGAACAGCTGGCTGGGCACGCCGCCGCGCCCGCCGCGCTGCGCTGCGGGCGCGCCGACGTCCCGGCGCCGACGCTGGCCGGTGACCACCTGGTCCGGGCGCTGCCGGAGTCCGCGGTCGCGGCCGTCCGCCGTCTCCAGCGCACGGTCCGCGCGCCGGAGACGGTCGTGCTGCTGGCGGCCTACCTGCTGATGCTCGACGCGCACGGTGCCGGGCCCGACCTCGTCGTCGGCGTCCCGGCCAACATCCGGCCGCAGGACGCGCCTCGCGCCATCGGCTACCACATCAACGTGCTGCCCCTGCGGATGCGGCTCGACCCGGGCGAGAGCGTCCGGGACTTCGTGCGCCGCACCCGCGACGGGTACTTCGACGCGCTGACGCACGCCGACGTCCCGGTCGACGAGCTGACCCGCCGCACCCGCCGCACCGGCGACACCTGGCGGAACATGCTTTTCCAGCACGCCTTCAACTACGTGGAGGGCTTCGGCGTCCCGGCGTTCGCGCTGGCCGGCACCAAGGCCGAGCCGCTGCACCTGGAGAACGGCTCGGCGAAATTCGACCTGGAGTTCTTCGTCATGTCCGCCCCGGACGGCATCCGAATCCGCGTGGTCTACCGCTCGGAGCTGTTCGATCGGGACGACGTCGAGCTGATGTACGAGCGCTTCGAGCACCTGTTGCTCGCGCTGGAGAGCGACCCGGACGCCGCCGTCGGCGCCCTGCGGGCGTGGGGCGAGCGCGACCGGTCCGTCATCGGCGCGGCCAACGACACCGCCGCGGACGACGCCCCCGCCGTGCTCACCTCCGTGCATGCCCGCGCCGCCGCCGACCCGGCGGCGACCGCCCTGGTCGACGGCGACCGTGTGGTCACCAGGGGCGGGCTCTGGACGGCCGCGCTCGCAGTCCGCGACGCGCTGGACGGTGCCGGGCCGGGCGACATCGTCGCGGTCGCGGCCCCTCGCGGCCCCGAACTGGCGGCGGCCGTCCTGGGCGTGTGGCTGACGGGCGCCGCCTACCTGCCGCTCGACCCCGACCACCCCGCCTCCCGGCTCGCCTACCAGGTCGACGACTCCGGCGCCGGGACGCTGCTGTGGTCTGGGAAGCGGCCGGACGTCGAGGTCCCGCGCGCGGTGGAGGTGCCGCCGGTCCCAGCGACGGGCACGCCCGGCCCTGTCCCGGACGAGGACCCGGACGCGCTCGCCTACCTGATGTACACCTCGGGTTCGACGGGACGCCCGAAGGGCACCCTCGTCGGCCGCCGCGCGCTGGCGAACCTCGTCGCGCACTTCGCGGACGAGCTCGGCGCGGGCGACGGTTACGCGATGGTCTGGCTGACCACGTTCGCCTTCGACATCTCCGGCCTCGAGCTGCTGGTGCCGCTCGCCTCGGGAGGTCACGTCGTGGTCGCGCCCGACGAGGCGCGGCTGAACGGCCGGGCCCTCGCCGACCTCCTCACCCGGCACCAGGCCGACGCCGTCCAGGCGACGCCCACTACCTGGCGGGCCGTGCTGGACGACGCGGGCCAGGCCCTCGGCGGACGGCAGGCGCTGTGCGGCGGCGAACCGCCGCCGCCCGAGCTGGCCCGCCGCCTCCTCGACACCGGCTGCGAGCTGCACCACGTCTACGGCCCGACCGAGACGACGA
>NZ_BCQQ01000047.1 GCF_001552155.1 Actinomadura formosensis NBRC 14204
GGGCGCCACCGCGGGCGGCGGGCCCGGCGCGTCCTGCGCCGGCTCGGGCACCGGCGCGACCGGCTGGTCGGTGCCCGACATGGCGCGCTCGGCGGCCATGTGGGCGCGGGCGGCCTTGATGATGTCCCACGCCGACAACTCGTCGGTGGACGGCGGGGTGTGCATCGCCGGGGACGTCAGTTCCGCCGCGACCGCCTGCGGCACCGCGAACCCGCTCGCCGGCGGCGGGACCTGCGCGAGCCGGCACCACGTCAGCCCGAGGGTGTAGGTGGTGGCCAGCAGCGCGGCCAGGGCGTCGGCGTCGGCGCTGCGCAGCGCGTCGGACAGCCGCCCGTCGCGCGGCCACAGCGACCGCAGCGGATTGGCCGGGTCCGACAGGACGGCCTGCAGGGTGCGGGTGCTGTCGGGGTCCAGCCAGCGCTGCAGCGCCGGCAGCGCGCCCGGCGCGGCCTGCAGGTCGGCGGCCAGCACCGCGATCCCGGCGCGGCGGACCTCGTCGTGGCTGCGGCCGGGCGCGGCCGGGCGCGGCCCGGTCAGCCCCGCGACGATCTCCTGCAGGTCGTACAGGGCCAGGCGCAGGTACTCGCCGGGCGCGGTGTCGCGGACCATCGGGATGGCGTACTCGGCGGGGCAGCGGCGCCGCCATTCCTGCAGAACGGCGTCGGGCCCGTACCGGACGGTGGCCATGTCCTGGTTGACCATCCGCAGCGACGCGGCGGTGACGGCGGCCAGGGCGTCGGCGCCGGGCCGGAACCGGGGGTCGGCCTGCAGCCCGGCGGCCACCTCGTACATGACGCGGGCGATGTGGGCGGCGCCGCCGCCGTCGCCGGCGCCGAGCCGGTGGATGTAGTAGCCGGCCAGGGTGGCGAAGTCGGGCGGCATCATCCAGTGCAGCCGGTCGGCGGAGGTGGTCAGGAACGGGATGAACGACTCGATCAGCGGGTGCTCGGTCAGCACGACCGGGGACCCGGCGCACCACAGCAGCGCGCCCCACGCGGCGGCGACGGTGCTGGGCGTGCCGGGCTGGAACATCGGGTCGCGCTGGGCGAACTGCTGCGGGTCGACCGCCAGCGCGGTGGTGAGGGCCTGGGAGATGCGCGCCACGACGGCGGTGTCGGGGACGGGCCCGAGGAACCCCAGCGGCGCCACCCGCCCCGCCGACAGGTCGGGGCCGGTGGGGAACAGCTGCGGCGGGACCGGCGGGGTCCCGGCGCCGCGCGGCGCGGGGACCGCGACGCGGCGGTCCTCGAACTCGGCCGGGGGCGGGCAGGGGTGCCAGGCGCCGTCCAGGCCGCACCGGTACCAGCGTCCCCAGGCGCCGTAGAGCCACCATTCGCCGGCGCCCCACAACATCCGCGCGGCGACCTGGGCCGCGCGGTCGGCGGGCGGCGCGGCCCGCCACCACGGTGAGGCCACCAGCTCGCGCACGTTGCCCTCGACCGAGGCGAACAGGTCGCCGCTCGGACCGCCTCCGGTTCCGCCGGGCCCCGCCCCGGCCGCCTGCCAGCTCATCCGGCGAATAGTAGTCGCCCGGTGCGGCCCCGCGGCATCGCGGGAGTCACGGGCCGGTATCCTCCCCTCGGCCCGTAAGGACTGTTGTGGCAGGATGCTCATTAGCCGCCGCGAGGGCGGGCGCGTGACGGGGGTGGTGGATGGACGGCGCGGCGCGCACCCGCGGCCTCGGCCTCGGACTGGCGGTGTTCTCCTCGGTCTGCTTCGGCGCGTCCGGGCCGTTCGGCAAGGCCCTCATCGAGGCCGGGCTCGGCCCGCTGCAGGCGGTGTGGCTGCGGATCGCGGTCGCGGCGCTGGTGCTGGCGCCGCTGGTGGCGGCCCTGCGGGGACGCGCGGTGCTGCGCGGCCTGCGCCCCCACGCGCGCGCCCTGGTCGTCTACGGGCTGACCGGCGTCGCCGGCTGCCAGGCGTGCTACTTCGTCGCCGCGTCCAGGCTGCCGGTCGGCGTGGCGATCCTGCTGGAGTTCAGCGGCCCGGTCATCGTGCTGGGATGGCTGCGGCTGGTGCGCCGCGTCCCCGTGCACCGCACGGCCGCCGCCGGCGTCGCGATCGCCGTGACCGGGCTGGCGCTGGTCGTGCAGGTGTGGGCGGGCCTGGCGCTGGACCCGCTCGGCCTGGCCGCCGGGCTCGGCGCCGCCGCCTGCCAGGCCAGCTACTTCCTCATCGTCGACCGGCTCGCCGGGCAGGTCGACCCCCTGGTCATCACCGGTTCCGGCTGTGTGGTCGGCGCCGCCGTCCTGGTCCCGCTCGCCGCGCCGTGGACGCTGCCGTGGGGCGTGCTGCCCGCGCACGTCCCGCTCGCCGGGCACACCGCCCCCGGCTGGGTGCTCGTCGCCTGGATCGGGATCGTCAGCACCGTCCTCGCCTACCTCACCGGCGTCGCGGGCCTGCAGCGGCTGTCTGCGCAGGTCGGCGGCGCGATCTGCTACACCGAGGCCGTCGCCGCCGCCCTCATCGCCTGGGCCGTGCTCGGCGAGCGCCTCACCCCGGTGCAGCTGACCGGCGGCGCGATCGTGCTGGCCGGCGCCTACATCGCCCAGCGCGCCGCCACCGCCCGCCCGGACGTCCCGCCCGCCCCGCCGCCCTCCGGGTCGCCGGACCGCCGCCTGGGCGCCGACCCGGGAGCCGTGCCCCTGCCCTCGTGACGCCCCTGCGAAATCCGCCGTCGTGACGGCCGCCGGGGTCAGGCGTTCTCGCGGCGGAAGCAGCGGGCGCCCAGCGTCACCGACACCACCAGCAGCACCACCGCGACCAGCGTCCCCTCGGCGACCGCGGCGGTCGCGTAGTCGCCGAGGAACGCCGCCCGCGCCGCGTCCACCACGTACCGGAACGGCGTGAACCGCGACACCACGTCCAGCCAGCCCGGCGCCAGGCTCATCGGCAGCAAGATCCCCGACAGCAGCATCAGCGGCAGCGTCACCGCCGACAGCAGCGGCGCGAACGCGTCCTCGGTGCGGGTCCGCAGCGCCAGCACATAGGACAGGGACGCGACGCTCACCGCGAGCGACACCACGAACAGCAACCCGACGGCGATGCCGCCGGCCGGGGCGCGCAGCCCCAGCGCCAGCCCCGCCCCCACCAGCAGCACCCCCTGCAACGCCACCACCACGGTGTCGCGCAGGACGCGGCCCAGCAGCAGCGCGGTGCGGCTGGCCGGGGTGACGCGCAGCCGCTCCACCACCCCCGACCGCAGATCGGCGATCAGCCCGAACCCGGCGAACCCGGCGCCGAACAGCGCGAGCTGGATCAGCACCCCGGGCACGAACACCTGCCAGGCGCCGCCCGCGCCGAATCCGCGGACCTGCACCAGGTCCGACAGCAGCGGGCCGAACAGCACCAGATACAGCAGCGGCTGCAGCGCCCCGAACACCACCGCGACCTTGCTGCGCAGCGTCTGCCGCAGGTACCGCAGGAAGATCAGCCGGGTGTCGGACATCGTGCGCGTGAAAGACATCTGCATTCCTCGTGTACTCCTGGTTCAGGCGGCGTCGCGCAGGGAGCGGCCGGTGACGGTGCGGAAGACGTCGTCGAGGGTGGGACGCGACAGGCTCAGTGACGCCAGCTCCACCCCGGCGCCGTCCAGGGCCCGGATCAGACTCATCAGGGCCTTCTCGCCGTCCTCGACGGTGAGGCGCACGCCGCGCCCGGTGACCGTGGCCTCGCGGACGGCCGGGTGCGGCGACAGGGCCCGGCGGGCCGGTTCGGCGCCGGACGCGTCCGCCAGTTCCAGGGTGAGGACGTCACCGGCGACCCGGCGTTTCAGCTCGGCGGGGGTGCCCTCGGCGACGATCCGGCCCCCGTCGATGATCAGCAGCCGGTCGCACAGCGCGTCGGCCTCGTCCAGGTAGTGGGTGGTGAGGAACACCGCCGTGCCGTCCTGCTCGCGCAGGGCGCGGATGTGGTCCCACAGGTCGCCGCGGCTCTGCGGGTCCAGGCCGGTGGTCGGCTCGTCCAGGAACAGCAGCGGCGGGCGGTGCACCAGCCCGAGCGCGATGTCCAGGCGGCGGCGCTGCCCGCCCGACAGCGACCCCGCCGGGCGCGCCTCCAGCCCCCGCAGGTTCAGGCGGGCGCACAGCGCGGCGATCCGCTCACCGCGGCCGGGGACGCCGTAGAGGCGGGCCTGCAGGTCCAGTTCCTCCCCGGCCGGGACGGCCGGGTCGGTGCCGCCGCCCTGCGCGACGTAACCGATGCGGCGGCGCACGCCCGCCGGGTCGCCGCGCAGGTCGCACCCCGCGACGGCCGCGGTTCCCGCGGTCGGCGCCAGCAGCGTCGTCAGCATCCGCAGCGTCGTGGTCTTCCCGGCGCCGTTGGGGCCGAGGAACCCGACGATCTCGCCGGGCGCGACCGCCAGGTCCACGCCGCGGACGGCCTCGACCGTGCCGTGCCCGGTGGTGAAGGTGCGGGCGAGCCCGCGTGCGTCGATCACATGACCTCCTCAAGACGACCCCGACACAGTAACCCCAATTTTGCAGTCACACCAAGTTTTCAGTTACTCCAGTGAAGGTATATTTTCCGGTATGGGAGAGGAGCTCGCCCCCGCCGGGCCGCAGCCGGGGCTGCGCGAACGCAAGAAGCGCGAGACGCGGCGGCGCATCAGCGACATCGCCACCGGGCTGTTCCTGACGCGCGGCTTCGACAACGTCACCATCGCCGACGTCGCCCGCACCGCCGACGTGTCGGTCAACACCGTCTTCAACTACTTCAAGACGAAGGAGGACCTGTTCTTCGACCGGCAGGACGAGATCATCGAGCAGGCCTCACGCGAGTTCCGCGGCCGCCGCCCCGGCGAGGGCGCCGCCGCGCTGTTTCGCCGCCGCTTCTTCGAGGGCCTGGACGCGGGCGCCTACTGGACCGCCTTCCACGAGGGCTCGGAGGCGTGGACGCAGACCGTCCGCGACAGCCCCGCCCTCACCGCCCGCCAGCGCGAGATCGGCCGCCGCGCCCAGGACCACCTCGCCGACCTCATCGCCGAGGACACCGGCGCCGGCCCCGACGACATCGCCCCCCGCACCGCCGCCGCGATGATCTTCGCCGTGCAGACCGTGCTCATCGAGCAGATCGCCGACCGCAAACGCGCCGGGGAGACCCTGCAGGAGATGCGCGAGGACGTCTACGCCGCCGCCGCCCGCGCCTTCGACCTCCTCGAACACGGCCTCGGCGACTACGCCGCCCGCCCCGCCACCGGAAACCGAACGGCCACCGGAAACTGAATGCCGGCCGCCGCGGCTAGGCGTTCCCGGCCGCGAGTCCGGCCGGGGCGGCCGCGCCGCCCGCCCCGTCCAGGTGGGCCTCCAGCACCGACCTGACCCGCGTCGGCATCTCCTTCTTGGCCTTGGACGCCGGGTCGATGAACACGTGCCGCACCTCCCCGTCGGCGATGAGCCGCCCCTCCACCCGGAACACCGGCCGCACGATCAGGCTCGTCGTCCCCAGATGCGCCACCGGCATCGCGATGTCCAGCAGCTCGTCGAACCGGGCGCCCTCCCGGTAACGGATCCGCGCCTCCGCCACCACCAGGTCGCAGCCGTTCTCCACCATCCGCGCATAGTCGCCGAACAGCGCCCGCCACATCTCCGTCAGCGCCACGTCGTAAAAGAACAGGTAGTGGCCGTTGAAGACCACGCCCTGCTGGTCGCACTCGCTGTAGCGCACCCGCAGCCGATGCGTGAAGAGCTCGCTCATACCCGGCATCCTGCCTCATCCCGGCAGACCCGCCCTTCACCACATGGCATAAGCGCTGCTTCTGGCTCGCAGAACATCCATCTCTTGGACTTCTGGACGGGCTGTGACCAGGATGGACGGTGAAACCGGCAGACACCCATGGAGGAAGCCATGACCCACTACGCCAAGGCCATGCGGCCCGAGGACCTCACACGGCTGTTCGTCGAACGCTCCAACGCCGGCGACGCGGCCGGCGTCGCCGCGCTCTACGAGGAGAACGCGGTGCTGGCCTACCCGCCCGGCTCCCAGACCGTGGGCCGCGACGCCATCCGCGCACTGTGGGAGAAGGTGCTGGCCGCCCGTCCCCGCTTCGAGCCGGAGGAACCGCTGCCGACCCTGATCAGCGGCGACCTCGCCCTCACCTCCACCCCGCCCGCCGACGGGACCGGGGCCCGCGCGCAGGTCGCCCGCCGCCAGCCCGACGGCAGCTGGCTCCGCGTCCTCGACCAGCCCGAATTCACCCCGCCGCCCGGCGCCACCCCTCCCGCGGGCGCCTAGGACACCGGCGGCCCCGCGGGCCAGGGGAGGGCGGCGAGCTTGCGTTCCAGGACCGTCCGCTCGCGGTCGTTGCCGCACAGCCGCAGGGCGCGCTCCAGTTCGGTGCGCGCCTCGGCGGCGCGTCCCAGGCGGGTGAGCAGTTCCCCCCGCACGGCCGGCAGCAGATGCGAGTTCGGCAGCGCCCCGGCCGCCGCCAACCCCTCCACGATCGGCAGCGCCGCGGCCGGCCCCTGCGCCATCGAGACCGCCACCGCCCGGTTCAGCTCGATCACCGCGGAGGGCGCGAGCCGGCCGAGCGCCTCGTACAGCAGGACGATGCGCTCCCAGTCGGTGGCGTCGGCCGACGCGGCGACGGCGTGGCATTCGGCGATCGCCGCCTGCAGCCCGTAGGCGCCCAGGCCCCGCCCGGCCCGCTCCGCGCGGGCCAGCGCGGCGCGCCCCCGGCCGATCGCGGCCCGGTCCCAGCGGCCGCGGTCCTGCCGCTCCAGCAGCACCGGCTCGCCGTCCGGCCCGATCCGGGCGGGGAACCGCGCCGCCGTCAGCTCCAGCAGCGCCAGCAGGCCGTGGACCTCCGGCTCGTCCGGCACCAGCCGCGCCAGCACCCGCGCCAGGCGCTGCGCCTCGCCCGCCAGGTCCAACCGGATCAGCTCGCGGCCCGAGCCGGCCGAGGACCCCTCAGTGAAGATCAGGTAGATCACGTTGAGGACCGAGCCGAGCCGCCGGGCCCGCTCCCCGGGCGGCGGCACCCCGAACGGCACCCGGGCCGCGCCGAGCGTCTTTTTCGCCCGGGTGATGCGGGCCTGCACGGTGGCGGTCGAGGCCAGGAACATCCGGGCGATCTCATCGCTGGTCAGGCCGCCGACCACCCGCAGCGTCAACGCCACCCTCGCCTCCCGCGACAGCACCGGGTGGCAGGAGATGAACATCAGCGCCAGCACATCGTCGTCGATCCGGTCCGGATCCCACAGCAGCCCGTCCCCGGGCGGGCCTGCGGGCGCGGCCCCCGAGGCGATGCCGCCCTCGCCCAGGTCGCGGGCGAGGGCGGCGTACCTGCCGTCGCGGGCCGCGCGCCGCCGGAACGCATCGATCGCGCGGCGCCGCCCGACCGTCAGCAGCCACCCCGCCGGGCTGCGCGGCACACCCTCGCGCGGCCAGGTCACCAGCGCCTCGGCCAGCGCCTCCTGCGCCAGGTCCTCGGCCAACGCGAAATCGCCGGTGTAGCGGGCGAGCGCGCCGACGATCCGCGCGGACTCGATCCGCCACACGGCGGCGACGGCCTCCCGGCCCGCCGGATCGGTCATCGCCCCTTGCTCACAGCTGCCCGGTGGCCTCGCGCCACTCCCGCTCCTTCTTGATCCACTCGTTGTCCTGCGGGAACTCGTCGATCGTGGTGACCCGCCGGATCTCGATCTTGAAGCCCCAGCCGGTGACCGGCGACCGCCTGGCCCACTCGACGGCCTCCTCCTTCGAGGCCACGTTCAGGATGTAGAACCCGCCGAACAGCTCCTTGGTCTCACCGTAGGGGCCGTCGGTGACCACGGGCGGCTCGGAGGAGAAGTCGACGACCACGCCCTCGGCGGGGTCGGCCAGCCCCTCGGCGGCCAGCAGCACCCCCGCCCGGATCATCTCCGTGTTGAACCTGCCCATGGTCTCCAGCATCTTGGTGAAGTCGATGTCCGCCATCCCCGCGAGCGCCTCGTCGGTGGCGCGCATGATCAGCATGTACTTCACGATCGGTCTCCCTGCGATCTCCGGGTCCCTGTTCCCGGACCCTCTCATCCCTAGGTCGAACGGGCGTCGCCGCGGATCGACACGGCCCCGGATTTTTTTCCGCGAACCCCCGCGGCCTCGGCGGGCCGGACGCGGGCGGCTGAAAATCCCGGCAAAAGTTCGGGCGGGAATGGGGCACGATGACCGGAATAGGGGGTGGGGCGCGGTTAGCGTGCGGAGATGCCGCAGACGCCCGGCGAGACCTCCGCCTACGCGCCCGCAGACGTCCCACCCGACGCCCCCGCCGCGCACCCCGCCGCCCCCGCACCGCGCCACATGCCGCCGTGGCTGCCGAGGGCGTTCGTGCTCGCCGGCGGTGTCGTGCTGGCGTTCATGGCGGGACTGTGGCTGCTGGGACGGCTGCGAGGCCTGCTGATACTCCTGCTCACCTCGCTGTTCCTGGCGTTCGCGATCGAACCGGCGGTGAACTGGCTGGCCCGGCACGGGTGGCGGCGCGGCCCGGCGACCATGCTGATGTTCATCGTCGTCGCGATACTGGGCGCCGGGTTCCTCGGCGGCATCGGGTCGCTGCTGGCCACCCAGGCCAGCCACCTCATCGACGGGTTCCCCGGATACGTCCGCGAGTCCATCCGCTGGATCAACGGCACGTTCGGGACGCACCTGTCGCAGGACACCCTGTTCCAGCGGCTCCCCACCGTCACCGGCACCCTGTCGCGGCACCTGTCGTCGCTCGCGCAGAACGTCTGGGGGATCGGCGCCACCGCGTTCGGTGTCGTGTTCAAGGCCCTCGGCGTCCTGCTGTTCACCTTCTACCTGTCGGCCGAGGGGCCGCGGTTCCGCCGGACGGTCTGCTCCCTGCTCCCGCCCCGCCGCCAGCACGAGGTGCTGCGCGCCTGGGAGATCGCCGTCGACAAGACCGGCGGCTACATCTACTCGCGCGGGCTGCTGGCCCTCATCTCCGCCGTCGCCCACTACATCGCCATGGCCCTCCTCGGAGTGCCGTACGCGGCGATCCTGGCACTGTGGGTCGGGGTGGTGTCGCAGTTCATCCCCGCCGTCGGCACCTACCTGGCGGGCGCCGTCCCGCTGCTGATCGCGCTGACGGTCTCTCCGACGACCGTGCTGTGGCTGTTCTTGATCATCGTCGCCTACCAGCAGCTGGAGAACTACCTGCTGCACCCCCGCATCACCGCCCGGACCCTGGACATGCACCCCGCGGTCGCGTTCGGGCTCGTCCTCGCCGGAGCCGCCGTCGCCGGCCCCATCGGGGTGCTGCTCGCGGTGCCGCTCGGCGCCAGCCTGCAGGCGTTCAGCGGCGCCTACCTCCGCCGCTACGACGTGGAGGACCACCCGCTGACGGTGCCCGACCCGCCCGGCGCACGCTGGTGGCGGTGGCTGCGCCGCTCCTGACCCCGCACCGCGCGTCCCGTCCGCCGCGCGTCAGGCCCCGTGCGCGTCAGACCCTCCGCGCGTCGATCGACTTCATCAGCGCCGGCCAGATGAAGGCCGCCTCACGGGTCCACGCGGGCCAGTTGTGCCGGCCGTCGCCGTAGAAGTGCGCCGTGTAGGGGATCTTCAGCCCGTCCAGCCGCCTCTGGAAGTCCTTGTTGCTCGCGCCGGCCGCGGCCTCGCCCAGCAGGCCGGCGTCCCACGGCGGCACGTCCGGGTCGCCCGGGCCCGGACGGCCCGTCGTCCCGGTCGAGAAGAAGATCCGGGTGCCGCGGAGCCCGGGCGCCAGCGCATACGGGTCGTGCGCCGCCCAGTTGGCGTCGTCGACCCCCGGGATGCCCCAGATGGCGAACGGGTCCTGCCCGATGCCGGCGTTGATGAACATCAGCATCGCCGGTATCCCGACCGAGCGCATCGACAGGACGCCGCTCAGCGACGCCACGTGCTTGAACATCCCCTGATGCCGGGCCGCGTACGCCATGGCGCCCGCGCCGCCGGAGGAGATCCCGAGCGCCGCGCGCCGCGCGCCCGCGCCGTAGTTGCGCTCCACCAGCTGGCGCACCTCGGCGGTGTGGAAGGTCTCCCACCGGGGTGTCCCGCCCTTGCCGTAGTTGTACCAGTCGGTGTAGGAGCCGTTTTCGCCCTCCGGCATGACGACCAGGACGTTGTACCTGGCCGCCCACGCCTCGATGTCGGTCTTCCCCGTCCAGGCGGTGTAGTTGTCCCGCCCCCCGTGGAAGGCGTACAGGACCGGCCACCTCCCCGCCGCGCCCCGCCTCCAGTTCGCCGGCAGCAGCAGGCGGGTCTTCACCGACTTGCCGAGCGCCGGGGAGGCGATCGTGATGTCGACCGTGCGGGGGCCGACCTTCTTCTCCGCGGTGATGCGCGCACCGTCGTCGGCCCGGACCGGGCCCGCCGCCTGCGCCGATCCGGTGCCCGCCGCACCGAGCCCGGCGACGAGGACGACACCGACGGAGCCGGCCGCCAGCGAACGCCGCCGGTGCGTCCGGTGCGATCGAGGGCGGATGGGGGGTGTCATCTGCTCACCTCGCGGATCAGGCCCGGCCACCGTGGCCGCGCGACTCCGGGAGAGTGTCCCCGTCCCCAGCCGAAACGATCTACGGGAGCGGGTGACAAGAAACGCCCGCGGGGCTGTGGAGATGTGAGTGCTCGCCGCAGCGGGTCATCCGGGCGGTGATACCGCTCAGGAGCCGGTGCGGGCGTCCCACTCGTGGCGCAGCATCGCGTAGATGACCTCGTCGGTCCACTCGCTCTTGACCATCTCGTTCTGCAGCAGGTGCGCCTCGCGGCGCATCCCGAGCCGCTCCAGCACCCGCGCGGACGCGGCGTTACGGCCGTCCAGGCGTCCGCAGACACGGTGCAGATCCAGGCCCTCGAACCCCAGCCGCAGCACGACCTCGGCGGCCTCGGTGGCGAATCCCTTGCCGTGGTAGGCGGGGTTGAAGACGTAGCCGATCTCGCCCTGCCGGTGCTCCCGGCTACGCCACTGCAGGTTGACCTCGCCGATCAGGTCGCCGGTCTCGCGCCGCACCACCGCCAGGACCAGCCAGTCGCCCTCCCTCTCCACGATGGAGGCGCTCATCTTCTGCTTCAGGAACGACCGCGACTCCTCCAGCGTTCGCGGCTCCCAGTACAGGAACCGCGCGACCTCCGGGAGGGACTGGTAGGCGTACAGACCCTCCAGGTCGCCCTCGTGGAACGGCCGCAGGGTGAGCCGCTCGGTCTCGATCGGGTAAGCGGGACGGAGCATGCCTGTGATCCTATTCCCGATCTTCGGTCCCCTGCGACCCGCGAACGCACACCCGTGAGACCCCCGCCCGGGGGGCCGGTCTCAGGACGGGCCCCCCGCCCCGCGGCGCGTTTCCGGCGCGGCCCCCCGCTCCGGCGCCGCCGAGGTATCGGAGTCCTTGTCCTGATCCTTGTCCTGGTCCTTGTCCAGGCCGACCTCGCGGCGCTCCTCCTCGTCGAACCCGCGGGTGTCGCGGAACTCGACGTAGGGTTCCTTGTCGGGAGGCGTGCCGGCGGCGATGGCGCGGCTGCGCTCCAGTTCGGCGTTCAGCTCCGCGCCCAGCAAGATCGCGATGTTGGTGATCCACAGCCACACCAGGAAGATGATCACCGCGGCGAGGCTGCCGTAGGTCTTGTTGTAGGAGGAGAAGTTCGCCACGTACAGGGCGAACAGGGACGACGCCGCCAGCCACAGCAGGATCGCCAGGACCGCGCCGGGGACGACCTGGCGCATCCCGCCCTTGACGTTGGGCGCCGACCAGTACAGCAGCATGAACAGGAACGCGACCACGATCAGCAGCACCGGCCATTTGACGATGTTCCAGACGGTCACCGCCTGCGAGCCGACACCGAGGACGTCGCCGACCTTGCGGGCCAGCGGCCCGGTCACCACCACCGCGATCACCGACGCCGACAGCAGCACCAGCGTGACCAGCGTGACGCTCACCCGGACCGGAACCGTCTTCCAGATCGGGCGCCCCTCCGGGATGTCGTAGACGATGTTGGAGGCGCGCATGAAGGCGCCGACGTAGCCGGACGCGGACCACACCGCGCCCAGAAGGCTCACCACGGCGATGACGCCGGCGCCGCCGGTGCCGCCCTGCAACTGCCGCACCGAGCTGACCAGCAGGTCGCGGACGGCGCCGGGCGCCAGCGTCCCGATGTTCTTGATCAGCTCGTCGGTGGTGGACTGGCCGGCCAGGCCGACCAGCGACACCACCACCAGGATCGCCGGGAAGATCGACAGCACCGAATAGTAGGTGAGCGCGGCCGCCCAGGCGGTGAGCTCGTCGGACTTGAACTCGGCGACGGTGCGTTTCAGCGCCCCTCGCCACGATGTCGCCGGTGCGTCGGCGATGACGCCAGGGGTGCGCATGATCGTCCTCTCCGTGCCCCGTCAGCGTTTTGTGCGGTGTACCTTGACGGCGCGTTTGCGTCCGGTGCGGACGCGGACCTGCACCGGCCCGATCCGCGTGGTGGACGGGCGGCGCCGCCGGCGCATCCACACCGCCGCCGCCGTGACGGCGCCGGCGGAGACGACCACCAGGCCGCCCTGCCGCATCCGGGCCATGTTCTCCCGCGACCCGGCGGACTGCCAGGCCGACGCCGCCGCGTCGCGCGCCCTGCTCCTGGCCTGCTCGGCCTTCTCCCGGGCCAGCGCCTTCACATCGGCCTTGGCGGCCAGTTGCTCGACGGTCTCGCCGAGCTCGTGGCGCGCCCGGTCGACCTCCTGGCGCAGTTCCTCGGTGCCGGCCTCGGCGCCGTGCTTGCCCTGCATGGTCATCGGTGCGTCGCCCTCTCCTTCAGCTCGGCCACGGCCTGCCTCGCCTCGTCCATGGCCTTCTCCGGCTTGGCCGGTGTGGCGCGCCTGGTCTGCGAGCGGCCCATCATGGCCAGCACCCCGGCGACCACCATCAGGAACGCGCCGATGATGAGCGCGGCGGCCCACACCGGCAGCGCCACCGCGATCGCGGCGATCGCCGCGGCCAGCAGCGCCCCCACCCCGTACAGCGCCACCAGCGCGGCGCCGCCGAACATCCCGGCGCCGGTGCCGGCGTGGCGGCCCTTGTCCTTCAGCTCCGCCACCGCCAGCCGCAGCTCGGCGCGCATCAGCTCCGACACCTGCTGGGCGGCCTGCCGGACCAGCTCCCCCGTGCCCGCCTCCGGTCGTTCGCGGTGGAACTCCGGCGCACGCGCCTGCTCCTGCCGGATCACGTCCATGCTCTCGGCCTCGGTTTCGCCGTCATGCGTCGGCCGCACGATGCTCATAGCCCTCAGCCCCCTCCGCGTGTCGTTTCGAAGCCTCCAGGAGGCGTTCCCCCTCGGGAGCGGCTAAACGTGGCCGCATCCCGACAAAGGGTGAACATGCGCGCCGGATCGGGCCGGGCCGTGCGGGGGCGAGGTCGTGGTCGCCCGGCTGGAGCCGGAGCCCCTCGATGCGCCGGGTCCGGGGGTACTTGCCGAGCATGCCGGCCGTTCTCGATGAGCGCCGCCGATCACGTCGACCGGTTTTCCGGTCCTTTCGCGGGCGGGGACGCGGCGGGTCAGCTGACGGTGACGCGGGCGAGGGCGCCCGACTCCAGCGCCACCCACAGCGCGCCGTCCGGGCCGGTCGCGATGCCGTGCGGTTCACAGCCGGGCCTCGGCAGCGGATGCTCGAAGACGCGGCCGTCGAGGGTGACGCGGCCGACGTGGGCGGTGCCCCATTCGGTGAACCACAGGTCCTCACCGGGGCCGGCGACGATGGCGTGCGGGCGCGCGTCCCGGTCGGGCAGCGGGAACTCGGTGACCTTCCCGTCGGTGGTGATCTGCCCGATGTGGCCCGCGCCGATCCCGGCGAACCACAGCGCGCCGTCGGGCCCGGCGGTGATGCCCACCGGCGCCGAGCCCTCGGTGGGCAGCGCGTGGACGACGACGTCGCCGTCCGAGGCGATGCGGCCGACGGCGTTGCCCTGGTTGAGGGTGAACCACAGCGCCTCGTCCGGCCCGGCTGTGATCATCGACGGCATCGTGCCCGCGCCGGGCAGCGGGAACTCGCCGACCCGGCCGTCGGGGGTGATGCGGCCGATGCGGCCGGCGTGCATCTGGGTGAACCACAGCGCGCCGTCGGGCCCGGCCGCGATCCCGCACGGGCCGCAGCCGCCGGGCAGGGGGAACGCGGTGATCTCACCGCCGGTGGTGATCCGGCCGATCGCGTGGTCCTGGAACGCGGTGAACCACAGCGCGCCGTCCGGGCCCGGCGTGATGATCAGCGGGCCGCCGGGGACGGGACCGTAAAGGGTGAGGTCGCCGTCGGTGGTGAGCCGGCCGATGCGGCCGGCGTGCACGAGCGTGAACCACAGCGCGCCGTCCGGTCCGGCGGTGATGCCGTACGGGCCCGCGTCCGGGCCGGAGACCGCGTACTCCCTGATCGTGGCGTGCGAACCCTGCGGCATTGATCGTCCCCCCTCGTCCCTCAAGCTGTTTCCGCCCGGCGGCGAGGTTAACGCAACCGATGTTGCGTTACGATCGGTGCGTGGGAAGTGACCGGCCGAGATCCGGGCGGCACCGGGGGACCGGCGCGTGACGGGCACCGCGCCCGGGACCGTCCGTCCCGGCGGACGGTCGGCGAGGGTACGCGACGCCGTCCGGGAGGCCACGCTCGCCGAACTGTCCGAGCACGGCTACCGGGGCCTCACCGTGGACAACGTCGCGGCCCGCTCCGGCGTGCACAAGACCACCGTCTACCGGCGGTGGGGCAACGCCGACGGGCTCATCGCCGACGCCCTCGACCGCGCCGCCGCCGAACCGTGGCCCGTTCCCGACACCGGCACGCTCGCCGGTGACCTGCGGGTGCTCGCCCGGCTCGTCCTGACCGGCTTCACCGACCCCCGGCAGGGGCCCGTCGCCCGCGCGTTCGTGCTGGCCGCCATGCAGAGCGACGCCGCCGCCCGCGCCCTGCGCGCCTTCTACGCGCGCCGGTACGAGCAGGCCGCGGTCATCGTGCGGCGCGCGGCCGGGCGCGGCGAGATCCCCGCCGGGACGGACGCCGCCGAACTCGTCCGCGCCGCCGTCGCGCCGCTGTTCCACCGGCTGTTCATCACCGGCGAACCCGCCGGCGGGGCCGACGCGGACCGCGCGGCCGACGCCGCCTGCGCCGCCGCCCGCATCGGCGCCTTCGTCATCTGAGCCCGGGGACGGCCGGCAGGCCGTTGCACGCGGCGAAACAGGTGGCCGGACCGGTCAGGAATCGAGAAGCGCCGCCCGCCGGACCGTGGATAGCGTGATCGTCAACGACGCTTCCCGGTCGTCTGCGAACGCCGCAAGACGCACCAGCGTTGCTATGACCCACGACTTCAGGAGTGACCATGACCGGCTCTTCCACCCAGGGAATCAAGACCGTGCTGCACCCCGTGTCCGACCTGGCGGCGGCCAAGGCGGTGTACACCGCACTGCTCGGCATGCCGCCGCAGCACGACGCGTCCTACTACGTCGGCTTCGACGCCGAGGGCCAGCACATCGGGCTGGTGCCGCGCGGCGGACCGCAGGACACGGCCTCACCGGTGGCCTACTGGCATGTGACGGACATCGAGGCGAAGCTGGCCGAGGTGACCGCCGCGGGCGCCACCGTGAAGGAGCCCGCGCACGACGTCGGCGGCGGCCGCCTGGTGGCCACCGTCACCGACCCCGACGGCAACGTCCTCGGGCTGCTCCAGAACTGATGAGCGCCGGCCCCCGCTCCCGCGCCCGGCACCGGCTTCGACCCGCGTGGGCCGGCCACGCCGTACCGCCGGTTCCGTATCTCCCCGCGCCGCGTTCAGGCCTGGCGCGAGGTGAACGAGCTGCCCGGCCGCGAGCTGATGCGCGACGGCCGCCGGCCGGCCTGACGCCTCAGCCGGGCGCGCGCCGCATGATAGATGGAGACACCATGAGCATGACCACGAGGACGGACCCGCAGCCGCCCGCGCTGCACGCCGCCGACAGCCACGATCTGATCCGCGTGCACGGCGCGCGCGAGAACAACCTCAAAGACGTCGACATCGAGATCCCGAAACGCCGGCTGACGGTGTTCACCGGCGTCTCCGGCTCGGGCAAGAGCTCGCTGGTGTTCAACACGATCGCCGCCGAGTCGCAGCGGCTGATCAACGAGACCTACAGCACCTTCGTGCAGGGCTTCATGCCGACGCTGGCGCGGCCCGAGGTCGACGTGCTCGAAGGGCTGACGACCGCGATCATCGTCGACCAGCAGCGGATGGGCGCCGACCCCCGCTCCACGGTCGGCACCGCCACCGACGCCAACGCGATGCTGCGCATTCTCTTCAGCCGGCTCGGGAAACCGTACATCGGCTCACCCCAGGCGTTCTCCTTCAACGTCGCCTCGATCAGCGGGGCGGGCGCGGTCACCTCCGAGCGCGCCGGACGGACCGTGCAGGAGCGCCGCAGCTTCACCGTCACCGGCGGCATGTGCCCGCGCTGCGAGGGCCGGGGCTCGGTCAACGACATCGACCTGACCCAGCTGTACGACGACGGCAAATCCCTCAACGAGGGCGCTCTCACGATCCCCGGCTACAGCGTGGACGGCTGGTACGGCCGCATCTTCCGCGGCTGCGGCTTCTTCGACGCCGACAAGCCGATCCGCAAGTTCACCGGGAAAGAGCTGGACGACCTGCTCTACAAGGAGCCGACCAAGATCAAGGTCGAGGGCATCAACCTGACCTACGAGGGCCTGATCCCCAAGCTCCGCAAGTCGATGCTGTCCAAGGACGTCGACTCGCTGCAGCCGCATGTCCGCGCCTTCGTGGAGCGGGCGGTCACCTTCGCCACCTGCCCCGAGTGCGGCGGCACCCGGCTCAGCGAGACGGCCCGGTCGTCGAAGATCGGGGGGATCAACATCGCCGAGGCCTGCGCGATGCAGATCAGCGACCTGGCCGAATGGGTGAAAGGGCTGGACGAGCCGTCAGTCGGGCCGCTGCTCGGTGCGCTGCACGACACCCTGGAGTCGTTCGTGGAGATCGGGCTGGGCTACCTCTCGCTCGACCGGCCGTCGGGCACGCTGTCGGGCGGCGAGGCGCAGCGCACCAAGATGATCCGCCACCTCGGCTCCTCGCTCACCGACGTCACCTACGTCTTCGACGAGCCGACGATCGGGATGCACCCCCATGACATCCAGCGGATGAACGGCCTGCTGCTGCGCCTGCGCGACAAGGGCAACACCGTGCTGGTCGTGGAGCACAAGCCGGAGACGATCGCGATCGCCGACCACGTCGTGGACCTCGGTCCCGGCGCCGGCACGGCGGGCGGCACCGTCTGCTTCGAGGGCACCGTCGAGGGGCTGCGGGCCGGCGGCACCATCACCGGCCGCCATCTGGACGACCGGGCCGCCCTCAAGGACACGGTGCGCGCGCCCACCGGCACGCTGGAGATCCGCGGCGCCACGACGCACAACCTCCAGAACGTCGACGTCGACATTCCGCTCGGCGTGCTGGCCGTGGTGACGGGCGTGGCCGGGTCGGGCAAGAGCTCGCTGATCCACGGCTCGGTCTCGGGACGCGACGGGGTGGTGTCGGTCGACCAGACCCCGATCCGCGGCTCGCGGCGGAGCAACCCGGCGACCTACACCGGACTGCTCGACCCGATCCGCAAGGCGTTCGCGAAGGCCAACGGCGTGAAGCCGGCCCTGTTCAGCGCCAACTCCGAAGGCGCCTGCCCCGCCTGCAACGGCGCCGGCGTCATCTACACCGACCTGGCGATGATGGCCGGTGTCGCCACCACCTGCGAGGAGTGCGACGGCAAGCGGTTCCAGGCAGCGGTGCTGGACCACCGCCTCGGCGGCCGCGACATCAGCGAAGTGCTCGCGATGCCGGTGGCCGAGGCCGAGGAGTTCTTCGGCGCCGGCGAGGCGCGCACGCCGGCCGCGCACCGCATCCTCGGCCGGCTCGCCGACGTCGGGCTCGGCTACCTGTCCCTCGGCCAGCCGCTCACCACCCTGTCCGGCGGCGAGCGGCAGCGGCTCAAGCTGGCCACCCACATGGGCGGCAAGGGCGGCGTCTACGTCCTGGACGAGCCGACCACCGGCCTGCACCTCGCCGATGTCGAACAGCTGCTCGGCCTGCTGGACCGGCTCGTCGACTCCGGCAAGTCGGTCATCGTCATCGAGCACCACCAGGCGGTCATGGCGCACGCCGACTGGATCATCGACCTCGGCCCCGGCGCCGGCCACGACGGCGGCCGGATCGTCTTCGAGGGCACCCCCGCCGACCTCGTCGCCGCCCGCTCCACCCTCACCGGCGAACACCTCGCGGCCTACGTCGGCACCTGACCGGGGCGGGCGACCGGGAGTTCGAGGCCCGCGACGACGTCGGGCACGGCCGGACCCGCCGGCCGGCCCGGCACGCTGGGGTCGGACGTCAGGCGAGGCCGGCGTCGTGGGCCAGCAGCGCGATCTGGGTGCGGTTGTCCAGGCCGAGCTTGGACAGGACGCTGGAGACGTGCGCCTTGACCGTCGCCACGCTCATGAACAGCTCCGCCGCGATCTCGGCGTTGGAACGTCCCCGCGCGATCTGGAGGACGACCTCGTTCTCGCGGGCGCTCAGCCCGGCGAGCGCGGCGCGGGCCCGCTGGTAGGCGCCGGCCCGGGTGACGGCACGGTCCATGAGCCGGCGGGTGACCCGCGGCGACAGGATGGGGTCCCCGGCCGCGACCTGCCGCACCGCCTGGACGATCTGCGCCGGCGGGGTGTCCTTCAGCAGGAACCCGCCGGCGCCCGCGCGCAGCGCGTGCAGGATGTCCTCATCGGAGTCGAACGTCGTCAGCACGATGACCTCGGGCGGGTTCGCCCGGGCCCGGAGCCTGCGGGTGGCGGTGACACCGTCCACGCGCGGCATCCGCAGATCCATCAGGACGACGTCGGGTGCGTGCGCGTCCGCCGCCGCGGGCACCTCGTCGCCGTCGGCCGCCTCACCCGCCACCGTGATGCCGCCCGCCCCGTCCAGCATCATCGACAGCCCCGCGCGGACGAGCGCGTCGTCGTCCACGATCAGGACGCGCAGGGGACGGGTCACGCCGGCCATGGTAGCCAGGCGCGCAGCCGGAACTCGCCCGCGGCGGCCTGATGGTCGAGCCGGCCGCCCGCCAGCCGGACCCGCTCGGTCAACCCGACCAGGCCCGTCCCGCTGCCCGGCGGGGCAGCGGCCCCGCCCTCCGGAGGCAGCGGGTTGCGGACGTCGATGACCAGGCCGTCCCCGGGCCGTCCCGCCAGCACCACCCGGACGGCGCATCCCGCCGCGTGCTTGCGCGCGTTCGTCAGCGCCTCCTGCACGACCCGGTACGCGGTCCGCCCGGCGGCCGGGGGGAGGGCCGCCGCGTCGGCCACCTCGTCGCGCAACTCCACCCGCCCGCCCGCGTCGCGGGCCTCCGCCAGCAGCCGGGGCAGGTCGGCCAGCACGGGCTGCGGCCGATCGTCCTCATCGGTGTCGCCGGCACGCAGCAGCAAGATCACCTCGCGGAGCTCGTCCAGGGCCTGGTGCACCCCGGCGCGGACCACCCCGGCGGCCTCGGCCAGCTTCTCCGGCGGGGCGTCGGGCCGGTACTCCAGCGCGCCCGCGTAGGTGGCCAGCAGCGACAGCCGGTGCGCCAGCACGTCGTGCATCTCCCGCGCGATCCGGGTCCGTTCGGCCATCCGCGCCTCGGCGACCCGGCGGCCCTGCTCGGCCTCGGCGCGGCGGGCGCGTTCGCGCAGCGACGCCAGCAGCGCGCGCCGCGCCCGCGCCAGCGCCCCCCAGCTGATCAGCGCCCCGTAGCCGACCACGATCAGCAGCAGCCACCAGCCGAACGAGATCCCGCCATTCGGCCGCCACAGCCCCTGCACGACGTGCGCTCCGATCCCCGCCGCCCCGGCCGCCGCCGCGACCGGGAACGGGCGGCGCTGCGCGACCTGCAGCACGCCCATGCTGGACACCGGGGTGGCCGCCGGGGACAGCGCCGCCAGCGCGCTCAGCGCGAACGCCGCCGGGACCGGACGCCACAGCAGCAGCGGCGACAGCAGCCAGCCCGCCGTCCCCACCACGAGGTCGAGCGTGAGCGGGCCGCCGGCGTTCGACCGGCCCCACACCGTCAGCGCGGTCAGGGCACCCGACACGGCGAACACGGCCGCGGCGCCGGAGAGCCTGCGGCGGTGCCGCGCATCGGTGCCCACCAGGCCGAACGTCGTCTCGTTCACCGGCCAAAGGCTAGCCGTGGGTGCGGCGGCACCGGCACCGACCAAAGTCGATGCCGGCTCCGCCCCCGGTCGGTCCCACCGTCGCCGCCACCGGCACGACCCCGACGGCCCGGCGCGGCTCGCGCCGGCGGGCGCGCTCATTCCCGGTCTCGGGCGCTCGGCGCGATGAATTCCGCCGCCCGGGCGGGTCTCACCCCGGGAAAGGGAGGTGACGATGAACGATCCGGGCCTGTCGGCGGCGCGGCTTCGGCACATGGGGGAGGTGCTGGCCGGGCATGTGGACCGCGGTGACGTCCCCGGCCGCTTCGGCTGGTCGGGCGGCACCGGGACGTCCGTCTACACCGACCCGTCCGAGGGGCTGATCGGTGTCCTGCTCACCCAGCGTCACTTGACGTCCCCGACCCCGCCGTCCGTCCTCCGCGACTTCTGGACCTGCGCCTATGCGGCCATCACCGGCTAACACCATGACGGTGGCCAGAGGGGGTGGCCGTCCGCACAGGCACCGGGGCGGCTCGGCTCGACGGCGCCGTGCTTAGTGCGGTACATCAATCGCGTTTGATGGAATAGCCGTCGAGGAGGTGGGCTGGTGCCCGGACCGGAGCCGTCGCCCGGCGGTGACCGCCTCGCGCGCCGCCTGGGCACCGGGGACGCGGTGATGATCGGGCTCGGGTCGATGATCGGGGCGGGGGTGTTCGCCGCGTTCGGCCCCGCCGCCCGTGCCGCCGGCACCGGCCTGCTGATCGGCCTGGTGATCGCCGCAGTGATCGCATACTGCAACGCGGCCGCGTCCGCGCAATTGGCGGCGGTGCATCCGACGTCCGGAGGCACCTACATCTACGGCCGCGAGCGCCTGGGCCACTGGTGGGGGTTCACGGCCGGATGGGGTTTCGTGGTGGGCAAGACCGCCTCGTGCGCTGCCATGGCCCTCACCTTCGCCGTCTACGCGGTGCCCGGCCCCTGGTGGGCCCAGCGCGCCGCCGCCGTCGCGGCCGTGCTGGGGCTGGCCGCGCTCAACTACCACGGCGTCACCAAGACCGCCCTGCTCACCCGCGTGCTCGTCGCCACCAGCCTGACCGCCCTGGCCGTCGTCGTCGCGGGCATCACGGCGGGCGGGCACGCCGGCGCGGCGCACCTGGACGGCTGGCGGGCCGGCGGCGCCTACGGCGTCCTGCAGTCCGCGGGCCTGCTGTTCTTCGCGTTCGCCGGCTACGCCCGCATCGCCACCATGGGGGAGGAGGTCCGCGATCCGCGCCGCACCATTCCCCGCGCGATCCCGATCGCCCTGTTCATCACCGTGGCCGTCTACCTGACGGTCGGGGTCGCGGCGCTGCTGGCCGCGGGACCGGACCGGCTCGCCGCCTCGACCGCGCCGCTGACCACCGCGGTCGAGGCGGCGGGCGCCGGCGCCCTGGCCCCGGTGGTGCGGGTGGGTGCGGCGCTCGCGGCACTGGGCGCGCTGCTGGCGCTGATCGCCGGCATCGGGCGCACGACCCTGGCCATGGCCCGCCACCGCGACCTGCCCGGCGCGCTCGCCGCCGTCCATCCCCGCCACCGGGTGCCGCACCGCGCCGAGATCGTGCTGGCGATCGTCGTCAGCGCCCTGGTCGCCACCGTCGACCTGCGCGGCGTGATCGGCTTCTCCTCGTTCGGCGTGCTGGTCTACTACGCCATCGCCAACGCCTCCGCGTTCACCCAGCCCGCGCCCGACCGCCGCTGGCCGCGCGGGCTCAACCTGCTCGGCCTCGCCGGCTGCCTGACCCTGGTCGCCGCCCTGCCCTGGCAATCCGTACTCGCCGGCACGGTCATGTTCGCCATAGGGCTGACCGGCCGGTACCTCGTCCTGCGGCGCCGCGTACCGCCCGCCGCATCGGCTGCACGGTGAAACCCGGCTGGCCGGACGAATGGTGCGGCTCGTCCGGAGCGGCGGCACGGTTTGCAACCGCCTGGCAGAGACCTCGCGGGACCTCCAAGCAATTCCTCTGGCCTGGGCCGACACCAATGCGTGCCCCTGGCGACAGCAGTCTCATCGACACCCCGGTTCCACGGCGTCGACGGGCAGGTCGGCCAAACGCCACTCCAGCATGCCGTCGCTGAGGCGGACGGCCCGGTGGCCGCGGCCGGTCAGCAGCCGTACCGCGTCGTAGGCCAGCACGCAGTACTCGCCGCGGCAGTACACCACGATCTCGGTGTCGGCGGGCAGTTCGCTGATCCGGTTGGCCAGCTCGCCGACCGGGATCGAGACGGCGCCGGGGATGTGGCCGGCCCGGTACTCCTCCTCCGGCCGCACGTCCAGCACCAGAACCTCCCCGGCCGCCACGGCCCCGCCCCGCACGCGGGCGCTCAGCTCGTCCCGGGTGACCTCCGCCGCGCCGTCCCGGCCGAGATAGGCGTCCAGGGCGGCGGGGACGGTGGCCTGGTGGGTCTCGGCGACCTTGCGCAGCAGCGCCAGGAGCCGGGCAACGTCGTCGCCGGCGAGCCGGTAGTGGATGCGCACCCCCTCGCGGCGGGTGGCCACGAACCCGGCCTGCTTGAGCGTCTGCAGGTGCGCCGAGGCGGTCGTCAGGTTCAGCCCGGCCGCCCGGGCGAGCGCGTCGACGGTGCGCTCGCCCTGGGCCAGCAGGTCCAGCAACTCCAGCCGTTTACCGCTCGCAAGCGCCTTGCCCGCGGCCGCGAACGCCTCGTACAGGTGCGCCTTGGCCAGGGATTGGGTCTCCATCCGCTATCCTCCATAGATCCATGGAATATTGTAATAGATGGTTTCAGTGCGCGGCATCGCACACCCCGCACCGATCCTGGAGGAACACCGTGGGCTTTGCCGACGATCATTTGCTGCCGCTGGCCGATGAGGGGCCGGGCAACAACTCCCGCCTGGTCGATCCGGGGGACGGCCACGCCCTGCCCGTGGACGCCGGGCAGGTCAAGGCGCTGCTCGCCGACGGTGATTCCCAGGCCACCACCCCGTTCGTCACCCGCGGCCACGGCGAGCGCGCCATGACCGCCGCCCACGGCCGGCGCCCGGAGCAGGGCCTCCCGGGAGGCACCCGATGAGCACCACCGCAAAGACGCCGGCCGGCAGGACCGTACGGCTGGGGCTGCGCGAGAACTGGCCGCAGTTCACGCTGCTGGTCATCGTGAACATCGCCGTGGGCGGCCTGGTCGGACTGGAGCGCACCACCGTCCCGCTGATCGGCGCCGACGTCTTCGGCCTGACCAGCGACCTGGTGGTGTTCTCGTTCATCATCGCCTTCGGGGTGACCAAGGCGCTGACCAACCTGGCCGCCGGGGCGCTGACCGCCCGCTTCCGCCGCAAGCGGCTGCTGCTGGCGGGCTGGGTCATCGGCGTCCCGGTGCCGTTCGTGCTGGCGTGGGCGCCGTCCTGGGGCTGGATCGTCGCCGCCAACGTGCTGCTGGGCATCAACCAGGGACTGACCTGGTCGATGACCGTCAACATGAAGATCGATCTGGTCGGGCCCGCCCGCCGCGGCCTGGCCACCGGCCTGAACGAGGCGGCCGGCTACGTCTCGGTCGGCGCCACCGCCCTGATCACCGGCTACCTGGCCACCAGGTACGGCCTGCGGCCCGCCCCCGAGCTCATCGGCGTGGTGTTCGTGGCCGCCGGGCTGGTCCTGTCGTTGATCGTGCGTGACACCGCCGGGCATGTCGCACTGGAACTGGCCCAGCATCCCAGGCCCGCCACCACCGGTGACAGAGCCGGCCTGGCCACCACGTTCGCGCGGACCTCCTGGCGGGACCGCTCCCTGCGCGGCACCAGCCAGGCCGGGCTGGTCAACAACCTCAACGACGGTCTGACCTGGGGTGTCTATCCGCTGCTGTTCACCGACCATGGTCTCGGCCTGGCCGCCGTCGGCCTGATCAAGGGCCTCTACCCGCTGCTGTGGGGCCTCGGCCAGATTCCCACCGGGCACCTGGCCGACCGCATCGGCCGCAAACCCCTCATCGTGACCGGGATGCTCGTCCAGGCCGCGGGACTCGTCCTCGCCCTGGTGCTGCTGGACTGGCCGCTGGCGGCGGGCATCCTGTCGGCCATCGCCCTCGGGATCGGCACCGCCATGGTCTACCCGGCCCTGATCGCCGCCGTCTCCGACCACGCCCACCCCAGTTGGCGCGCCAACGCCCTGGGCACCTACCGGTTCTGGCGCGACATCGGCTACGCCGCCGGCGCCCTGGTCGCCGGCGTCCTGGCCGACACCCTTGGCCTCAACGCCACCGTCCTCGCCGCCGCCGCCCTGACCGCCGGCTCCGGTCTGCTCGCCGCCCGCTGGATCACCGAACACCACACCATCGTGTCCCGCAGAACCACCCCCGCCCCTGAACGTCACGACCACCGCACCGCGGGCGCAGCCCGACGGCCACCCGCCCAGCCCGTGCGGCGCCCGGATCGGGGCTGAGGAACATCTCTGCGAGAGGTACCGGTGAAACTGGGGGCGGCCCGGTGGGGTGCCGGCGAATTCGACTTGGTGAAGCGTGAGCCGACCGTCCGCGCCCGCCGCGGCGCCGGGCCGCCTCGTCGCGGCGCCGGTCCGCCGACAGGGCAAGGGCCAGATCGAGGATCGTGCAGCATCAGGGCTCCCTGTCGGCGCGCAGCTGATCGCGATCGCCGAGGTAGTCGTGCAGAAGCCGGGCCAGGGTCGCCGGATCGCCCTGAGCCTCGGCCGCCTGACGCCTCATCTCGGCGAGGGCCTCCTCGGCCTCGGCCACTAGCAGTTCCAGACCCGCCTCGCGCGGCTCATCCAGCGTCGAGAAGTAGTAAGTGGTGGCCCCCAGCGGGACGTCGGCGCGCTCAGCGATCCGACGGTGGGTGATATCGCCGCCGCCTTCCACCAGCAGGTCGGCCGCGGCCCGGATGATCGCCCGGCGGCGGGCCTGCGGATCACGTCGGCCGCGGGTGGTGGCGGGCGGTTCGGAGCGGCGGATGAGGCGGGCAGCGCTTGCGTTCTAGCCGGTCAGCGCCCTCAGTTCGGCGGTGCTCTCCTGATTGTTCTTCCCTCCCATGTCACAGGCGGCGGGGCTGTCTTGTCTCGGGTGGCGAAGGCGGACGCTTACGTCGGGAAGGTGATGGTCATGCGGGTGTTCGTGGCAGGCGGGAGCGGGGTCCTGGGACAGCGGTTGGTGCCGCAGCTCATGGCCCGGGGGCATCAGGTGACGGCCACCACCACGAGCCGGGCGAAGCTGGACCTGCTGGAGCGGTTCGGTGCGGACGGTGTGGTGATGGACGGGCTGGACGCGGCGTCGGTCGGCGAGGCGATGGCCAGGGCCCGGCCGGAGGTGGTCGTGCACCAGATGACCGCGATCTCCATGGCGCACGCCGGCAAGCCCGACATCAAGCATCCGGACCGCTGGTTCGCCAGGACCAACCGGCTGCGCACCGAGGGCACCGACCACCTGCTGGCCGCGGCCGAGGCGACCGGCGTCTCTCATTTCGTCGCGCAGGGGTACGCCTCCTGGAACGGCATCCGCGAGGGCGGATGGGTGAAGACCGAGGAGGACCCGCTGGACCTGCTCGAGGGGACGGCCGCGAACGTGGGGCTGAAGGCGTTGCGGCATGTGGAGGACGTGGTCCTCAAGGCCGGCGGCGCGGTGCTGCGCTACGGCGCGTTCTACGGGCCGGGCGCCATCGACGACCAGGTCGAGCTGGTGCGCAAGCGGCGGTACCCGCTGGTGGGCCGGGGCACCGGCCACAGCTCGTGGATCCATCTGGACGACGCGGCGAGCGCGACGGTGCTGGCGGTGGAGCGGAAGGTGCGGGGGGTGTTCAACATCGTCGATGACGAACCGGCCCCGGCGAGCGAGTGGCTGCCCCACCTGGCGAAGTGCGCGGGAGCGAAGCGTCCGCTGCGGGTCCCGGTGTGGCTGGCCCGGCTGCTGGCCGGGGATCAGGCGGTGGTGATGATGACTGAGGGGCGCGGCTTCTCCAACGCCAAGGCCAAGCGGGAGCTCGGCTGGCAGCCGCGGTACCCGTCGTGGCGGCAGGGTTTCAAGGAGGAGCTGGCGTGACCCGGGCCGAGGAGTTCGAGGAGCTGCGGCCGCTGCTGTTCTCGATCGCCTACCGGATCCTGGGCAGCGTGACCGAGGCCGAGGACGCGGTGCAGGAGTCCTGGCTGCGCTACGAGGCGTCCCCGACCCAGCCCGTGTCGACCAAGGCGTTCCTGGCGGCCGTGGTCACCCGGATCTCGATCAACGTCCTGCGCTCGGCCCGCGTCCGGCGGGAAGAGTACGTCGGCCCGTGGTTCCCCGAGCCGCTGCTCACCGACCCTTACCAGGACCCGGAGCGCTCGGCCGAACTCGCCGACTCGGTGTCGATGGCGGCGTTGCTGCTGCTGGAGCGGCTCAGCCCGCTTGAGCGCGCGGTGTTCGTCCTGCGGGAGGTGTTCGGGTTCGGCTTCCCCGAGGTCGCCTCGGCCGTCGGCCGGTCGGAGGCGGCGTGCCGCCAGCTCGCGGTGCGGGCGCGCCGCCACATGGACGCGGGCCGGCCCCGGTTCGAGGCCGACCGGAGAGAACGCGAGGAACTCGCGACGCGGTTCTTCGACGCGTTCACCGAAGGCGACCTCGACGGACTCCGGAAACTGCTCGCCGCCGACGTGCAGATCGTCGCCGACAGCGGCGGCAAAGCTCCGCAGTGGGCGAGGGGAATCTTCGGTGCCGGCAACGTGGCCCGGGTACTCGCCACGCTCCTCCCGCCATTCGTCCAGATCGGCGGCGTCGTGGAGCCGCGCCAGGTGAACGGCCAGCCGGGGGCGATCTTCCGTGACCGCGACGGCAAGGTCATCAACACCTGGACGCTCGACATCCTCGACGGGCAGGTCCAGGCCATCCGGACGGTGAGCAACCCCGACAAGCTCGCCCACGTGGGCCCGGTCGCGGACGCCTGGACGATCCTGCGCGAAACGCAGCAGGCTCGCCGAAGATCGGACTGACCGCGAGCCGATTGCACTGCGACCCCCGTGGTGCCGGGTGCAACGGGCAGGTAAGGAAGACCCGGCGAGAGCAACCACGCCACGTCGAGCTCCCATTCGCCGTCATGGCCCCAGGAGGCGTGCCGTCCATGGCGCGCCCTTCACACAAGACGGCCCTGAACTCCCAACCCAGACACCAGCGCAAGTCTGCGAGATCGTGCGTCAAGCCCCTGCCGCTCCTGGTCAGCCGGCGGCAAGGGTGGAGCTCGGGAACGATCTTGAGGTCTTGGCGCGGACAACGGCCTGCGGCGGAGGCCGTCGGGCGGTGCACGAAGAGGGCTTGTTGCTTGTGGCAGCGGTCAACATCTGGAACGCCCGGCCGGCGGCGGTGGGTTCGTGGCTGGCATGGTGCCGGGACCGCGACCATGACGCCCCGGCGGTGCCGGTGTGGGCGAGGCGGCCGCCGGCGCCGGTGTTCTGGGAGGCCGGGACGGCCCGGCTGCTGAAGAGCCGGGCACGGGGCCGGTGTTTTGCACCCATCGCCGTCCCGGCCCGGGGAAGGTGACCGGCCCGCGCGACGTGTGCCCGGACACCGGGCTGGTCCGCCTGTCGTACGGGCGGGCCCGCGCCCTGCTGGACGGCCACACCGTGCTCGGTGGGCCGGGCACCGGCTGGGACCTGCACGAGTTCGGGCATTCGGCGCTGACGCACCTGGGCGAGGGCGGGGCAGCCTGCTGATGCTGATGGCCAAGCCGCGGCACCGCAAACCCGAAAACGTGCGCCGCTACTTCCACCTCTCGCCCGAGGCCACCGCCGAGCTGACCGGGTTACACGCACCGGGCGACACCCGGCGCTGACCCCGGGCAGGGACCACCCGGAAGCCAGCGATCCGCGCCATGCTGATCACGGCGAGTATTCGCGCTTAGCCGGCACGGGGGCGTGAGGCTCTGCCCGTGAGCACAGGATTCCTGGTGCGGCCCGAAGAGCAGCGCTGGTCTGAGCATGCCGAGGCCGCTCTCCGCGCTGTCGTGCCAGTCCTGCCCCCTAAATGGTTTGCCCGCGGATGGCGCGCACCGGAATGCTCTGCCGAACAGGAACGGAAAGGAAACCCGCAAAGTGGCCGTCACCGCGTCCAGCAAGCCATCCGGGTCCGAGCCGGAAGTCCGCACGGCGGCCGGCGTCCTCCGTGGCGGCCGGGAGGCGGGCCTGGCGGTCTTCCGCGGCATCCCGTTCGCCGAGCCGCCGGTCGACGCCCTCCGGTTCGCCGCGCCGCAGCCGGTGCGCAGCTGGGATGGTGTGCGCCCGGCGGTCGCGTACGGCCCGCCGCCACCGCAGTCCGGCATGCTCGGGGCGGCCCAGGACACCGCCGGCGACGACTGGTTGACGATCAACGTGTGGACACCGGATCCGGGTCCGGCGGCGGGGCTCCCGGTATTGGTGTGGATCCCCGGCGGCGGTTACGTCGCGGGCGACTCCAGCCTCCCGGAATATGACGCCGGGCGCCTGGCCGGGAGCGGAGCCGTGGTCGTGACCCTCAACTACCGTCTCGGTATCGAGGGTTTCGCGCAGATCGACGGAGCCCCGGCCAACCGGGGGCTGCTCGACCAGGTCGCGGCCTTGCAGTGGGTGCGGAACAACATCCGGGTGTTCGGCGGCGACCCGGACCGGGTCACGGTCTTCGGGCAGTCGGCTGGCGGCGGATCGGTCGCCGCGCTGCTCGCCATGCCGCGCGCCGCGGGGCTCTTCCGCCGGGCGGTCGCGCAGAGCGTGCCGGGGACGTTCTTCTCCCCGGGGCTGGCCGCCGACATCGCCGCCGCCTGCGCCGCCGAGCTGGGGGTACGGCCCACGGTGTCCGGCCTGTCGGCGGTGGCCCCGGCCCGGCTGCCCGCCGCAGGCGATGCGATCTCCGCCAAGATGGTCCGATGGCGGGAGCGCTGGGGGCAGATCACACACCGGCCGATCCCGTTCGCACCGGTTGTCGACGGTGACGTCCTGCCGGCCACCCCTTGGCAGGCGCTGGCCGACGGCGCCGCCCGGGACGTCGCACTTCTCGTCGGGCACGCTCGTGACGAGCACCGGTTGTTCAGCCTGATCGACGGTGTGCTCGGCCAGGTCACGCACGAGCAGACCAAGACCGCTCTGCACCTGCTCGCCCCCGGCCCGGACGGCGCGCGCCGGTACCGGGAGGCATTCCCGGCCGCGGCCGATGAGGAGCTGTACGAACTGGTCAACGCGGACTGGCTGTTCCGCATGCCGAGCCTCCACCTCGCCGACGCGCAGATCGCCGGCGGTGGCCAGGCCCACCTCTACGAACTGACCTGGCCCGCCCCGGGATTGGGCGGTGGCCTCGGCGCCTGTCACGGCCTGGACGTGCCGCTCGTCTTCGGCAACCTGAGCAGCGGACAGCCTGCCATGTTGATCGGCGACCCGCCCTCCCCGGCGGCGGAGGAGTTGTCCGCGCAGATCCGCAGAGCGTGGACGGCGTTCGCCGCGCACGGCGACCCGGGCTGGCCTCCGTATGACACCGACCACCGCCTCGCACAGCTCTTTGACACGCCGTCGATGACCACCGCCTACCCCGAAGAGACCTCGCGGCTGCTGTGGCAGGACCACACCTTCCCGGCGCTCCCACTGCTCGCCCGGTAGCGGCCATCAGCGGGCCGAGCGCAACCGTTCCCAGTTCGTGGCCCGCGGCTCGTCGTGCTGCGGGCCGGGCCGACCGACCGCGGCCGGCCCCGACAGCCGTGGGCGCTACGGGGCGGGGTTCAGCGACGGAGCCCTCCGGGCATCTCCGGAAGCTGGAGGGACTAGCGGCCCATCATGTTGATGTGGTGCCGCACGAGCGGCGACAGCCAGGCCACGTCCTCGTCGCGGGCGGCGAAACCGTCTGCGCGGGGCTGGGTGAGGGCGGCGTCCATGTAGCGGGTGTTGAACGGCACGACCGCGTTGAGGACGAGGCCGAGCGCGCCGATCTGGTCTTCTATGCCCTGCTAGTAGTTCTGGTGCAGCCGTCCGTTCTTGCCGTGGAAGACCCTGCGGGCCAGGGCGTGGCGGCCTTCTTGCAGGTTGGCCTGGGCCTTGATCTGGTGGCGGTAGCCGGGCGCGTCGGCCATCCGCAGATGTGCAGGTACGTCTGATCCACGTGCGAGAGCCGGTCGCGGGCAGTGCCTCGGCCGAGCCGATGACCGGGTGTAGCCGATGTTGCAGCCGTGCGCGATCGGCAGCGCGGCGATGGTGACGCGCAGGCCGGCCAGCCGCGCCTCGCCGCCGGTGATGGAGATGAAAGCAGCGTCGGCGCCGGTCCAGGCGAGCACTTCCAGCATCACCTCGGGTACTCCAGCTCGCCGTGTTCAGCCGAGGGGCGTGCAGCGCTCCCTCGACGAGTCCGCCTGGATGACCGAGGCGATCGGTGGACGCCCGCGGCCAGCCCGCCGTATGCGACGAGAGACGAGTCATCGACCGCCGCGATAGTCCGTGATCGTCACGAGTCGGTCGTGCCGGGGCGCGGTGCCTGTGTTCGGAAGGGCTGATCGCCGCGTGGACGTTTGCCAGCCGACTATGACCGGGCGGGACGGTCGATCGAGCGGCACCGGGCGCAGGTCCGTGAGGCGTTGGGGTTCCGTGAGTCCACCCGCGTCGACGAAGACGAGCTGATCGGGTGGCTGGCCACCACGATCTGCCCGGAAGTACTGACCGACGAGGGGCTACGGGCGGTGCTGCCGGCACGCTGCCGGACCAGGCGGATTGAGCCGCCGGGCCGGGTCGAGCGAATCGTGGGGCCGTGCGGAGGCGGTTCGAGCGCAAGTTCTGCGTCCAGGTGGTGGCCCGGTTGTCAGCCGAGTCCACCGCAGTTCCTTGATGCCCGGGAATCGGGGCGTATCGCGGGCGTATCGAAAATCGCATACGCCACCGCAACAGTCTTGCGTCTTCAGTGGAGGCATGGACCACAACGCATCAACGGTCAGTTCGCCGATCGGGAAAGGACCGTGATCATGGACTCGGATTCCGTACGTGGTGTCGACCGGCGGCGGCTGCTCGGGTGGGGCGGGTTGGCGGCCGCCGGCGCGGTGGCGGCCGGCGCACCGCTGGTGGGCGCCCAGCCCGGCCACGCCGATCCGGCCCCGACCGACCCGATCCCGCCGGACACCCGGCCCGGCGGAGCCTACGACCGGTACGTGGCGGAGCTGGCCGCGGAGGGCAGGTTCTCCGGCGTGGTGCTGCTGTCGCACCGGGGCCGGACAGTGCTGTCGCGCAGCTACGGCATGGCCGACAAGGAGAAGGGGATCCGCAACAGCGAGGGCGTCGCGTTCAGCCTCAGCTCGGCGGGCAAGCCGTTCGGCGCGGTGGCCATCTTGCAGCTGGCACAGCAGGGCAAGGTGAGGCTGTCGGACACGGTGGGCACCTACCTGAAGGGCTTCACCAAGGAGATCGCCGGGCAGGTGACCATCCACCACCTGCTCTCCGGCACCTCCGGGCTGAACACCCCGGATGAGGATGTGCAACGCATCTTCCAGAGCCGGGAGGAGGTGCACGAGTACTACGAGCAGTGGGCCCGGCAGTCGAAGCTGGTGGCGCCCCCCGGCACACCCACCACGTGGCACGCCGGCGCCGAGGTCGCCATCCCCGCGCTGATCGTGGAGGCCGTGACCGGCACGACGTACTGGGACTACGTCGAAGAACACATCTTCGGGCGCTGCGGCATGACCGGTACGGCGTTCTACACCAGGCCGCAGTGGCTCACCGACAAGCACATCGCGCACCCGTACATGACGCTGGCCGACGGCAGCCAGGTGGACGCGGTCCGCAACCTGGACAAGGGCAGCCCGCACCCGTACGAACTGGGCAAGAACCCGGGCCGTAGCTTCATCGACGCCCCCGGGGACGGCGGCTTCGCCACCGCGCCGGATCTGGTCCGGTTCGCGCACGCACTGGGCGACGGCAGGGTGCTGGACCGGCCCTACGCCGAGTTGTTCACCGGAGCCAAGATCCCCCATGCCCCCCAGGTGAATGGCAGGGACGGCCGGGCAGCCCCCGCCGACGCGTCGTTCGGGGCCTACACGATGCCGGTCAGCCTCGTCAACGGCCAGTGGGTGTGGAGCCGCGCCGGCGCCACCCCCGGTGGCGGCGCCAACTGGACCATCTACCCGTACACCGGCTGGGTCGGCGTCATCCTCGCCAACTGCGACGGCGTGCCACTGCAGGAGATCATCGAGCGGGAGATCCAGGCCGTCACCGGCCACGGCTGACGCGCGGCCACCGCCCGCCGGCACGAAGAGAAGGGATCCCCTGTGCGTGCCCGGCACGCCGGGCACGCACAGGGCGCCATCGGCCGGCGCCGACCGCCGGCGTCGCAGACCCCAGCCGGTCGCCGGTCTCGCATGACTGGTCATTTATGCGAACGAACACCGTCACCATCGTCACGCACAGCTACATGGCGGCTGAGGGCACGTTCGGGAGTGGGACGCCCTATCGGTGTGCGGGCCTATCCGGGTAGTTCCACGGTGATGCGGATCCCGCCCGCAGAGCGCGGGGCGAGGGTGAGTGTTCCGTCGTGTGCGTGGGTGATGGTTTTGACGATTGCCAGGCCGAGGCCGACGCCTGCGTGGTCGGTGCGTATGCGTGCGGTGCCGCGCTGGAATGGTTCGGTGAGAGTCGAGACCAGCTGTGGGGTGAGCTTCTCGCCGGTGTTTTCGACCGTGAGCACCACCGTCTTGGGCCGGACGCTGGTATTGACCCGCACGGCGCCCTGTTCAGGCAGGTTGTGGACGATCGCGTTCTGCACGAGGTTCACGGTCAGCTGCAGCAGGAGCGCGTGTGAGCCGATGGTGGGGGTGATGTCGCCGCAGGTTTCGATGGTGACGCCACGCTTCTCGGCGAGGGGGAGGAGCGCTTCGGTGGCTTCTTCCGCTATGAGGGACAGGTCGACGTGTTCTCGGGTGAAGGACCGCTGGTCAGCGCGGCTGAGCAGGAGCAGTGCTTCAGTGAGGTCGATCGCTCGGGTGTTGACGGCGTGGAGGCGGTCGATGACTTCGCCGGTGTCGAGGTTCGGATCGGTGCGGGCCACGTCGAGAAGTGCCTTTGAGACCGCCAGCGGGGTCCGCAGTTCGTGGGAGGCGTTGGCCGCGAATCTCTGCTGTTCGGCGACGTGTGCTTCGAGCCGTGCGAGCATCGTGTCGAAGGCGTCGGCGAGTTCGCGGAACTCATCTTTGCGGCCTGGTAGCCGGATTCGGTGGGAGAGTGATCCGTTCGTGGCCATTCGTGTGGCGTCCGCGATTCGGGTCAGCGGGGCGAGCATCCGGCCGGCGAGGATCCACCCTCCCACGAGGCCGAACAGCAGCAGGAACGCCAGTACTGCGGCTGCCCTCGGAGCGAAAACGCGCAGGAGGCTGGACCGGATGGGAAAAACACCATTTAAGGGGGTGCCGGAGCGGATGAGAAGCGCGCGGTCGGGGACGTAACGCAGGAGGAACACCCACACCGCCGCGAGCAGCAGGACGCCGGCGAGCATGAGGAATCCGGCGTAGCTGAGGGTGAGTTTGAGGCGAACGCTCAACCCAGGCGCTCTATCCACGGTCTCCTCCCTCGTGTCCGGCCTCTGGTTGCGTGTCGATGCGGTAGCCGACGCCTGGCACGGTGGCGATGATCCAGGGTTCACCGAGCCGTTTGCGCAGTGCCGAGACGGTGATGCGCACGGCGTTGGTGAACGGATCGGCGTTCTCATCCCATGCCCGTTCCAGGAGTTCTTCGGCGCTGACCACACCGCCTTCGGCGGCGATGAGGACTTCGAGCACGGCGAACTGCTTCCTGGTCAGTGCGACGTAGCGGCCATCCCGGTAGACCTCTCTGCGGAACGGGTCCAGCCGCAGACCTGCGATCTCTCGCACCGGAGGCCTGTTGTGGGCACGTCTGCGGTCGAGCGCTCTGAGACGGAGCACGAGCTCTTGCAGTTCGAACGGTTTCGTGAGGTAGTCGTCGGCACCGAGTTCGAACCCGGTGGCCTTGTCGCCGAGACGGTCGGCAGCGGTGAGCATGAGGATGGGCATGCCGCTGCCGGAGGCGACGATGCGTTTGGCGATCTCGTCCCCGGACGCTCCGGGGACGTCGCGGTCGAGGACGGCGATGTCGTAGGCGTTGATGCTCAGCAGTTCCAGAGCGGTGTCGCCGTCACCTGCGATGTCGGCCGCGATCGCTTCCAGGCGTAGGCCATCGCGGATGGCTTCTGCCATGTAGGGCTCGTCCTCGACGATCAACACACGCATGCTCTCGATGCTACGAGCCGGCGCATATCGTCGGCATATCGAAAACCACATACGTGCCGGCAACACCACGCTGCCTTAACTGGCAGCATGACCAGAACCCCACCATCAGCGCGGACAACGACCCGCCGGATTCACTGGCTCGTTGTCGTCGGCCTGATAGTCGTCATAGCAGCGATCACGGCAACCCTCGGCTACCAGTCGCAGAATTCCTCGTCCTCCTCGCCCACACCACCCTTGAAGTCCTCCTCGCCCGCATCCCCCTCCTCACCCTCGGCCGCGTCACCCTCGAAGGCTCCTCGCAGTGAGCGCCGTGGTGCACTCAGCGAGGCTGACGGTGTCGTCCCCCACGGCGTGACGGTCTTCGATAACGCGATTCCGGCTGTGGCCAACCTCGATCCAGATCTGCTCAAGACCCTCCGCCAGGCTGCAACGGACGCCGCGGACGAGGGCGTCAAGTTCTACGTCAACAACGGCTGGCGTTCCCCGGACTACCAAAATCAGCTTCTTCGCGACGCGGTCTCCAAGTACGGGTCTGAAGACGAGGCCGCCCGATGGGTGGCCACCGCAGCGGCGTCTCCTCACGTGTCGGGAGACGCGGTCGACATCGGGCACTCCAATGCGACGGCATGGCTGTCCGAACATGGTGCCAAGTACGGGCTGTGCCAGATCTACAGGAACGAACCCTGGCACTACGAACTGCGCACCAATGTGATCGATCGTGGTTGCCCGCGTATGTATGCCGACCCCGCCAAGGACCCGAGGATGCAGAAGTGACCGGCAGTGAGCGAGGGCAGACGATGGCGCAGGTGGACACGGCGGAGACCGGACAGGGCGGCGCCGGCAGCCGTGATACCGGCTCCGGTACCTGGCGCGCGGGCATCCGGCGGGCGGTCCGCATCGGCTCCCGGCCGGGGCCCTGGAAGCGCGGCCTGGTCCTTGCGGCACTGGCGTTGCTGCTGGGCCTGCTCATGCTGCTGCACGCGAAGATCCCGAACCGGATCGGGAACCTCGGCAGTCTGGTGGAGACGTTCCTGCCGTGGTTCGGCCTGTTCATCCCGGTGCTGCTGGCCGGGGGGCTGTGGCGCCGCTCCGCCTCCGCGGTGGCCGCGCTGCTGCTGCCGGTCATGGTGTGGCTGAACCTCTTCGGCGGGCTGCTCGGCGACAAGTCCCACCCGGGCAGCGACCTCACCGTGGCCAGCCACAACGTCGGCGCCGACAACCCCGACCCGGCCGGCACCGCCCGCGACCTGGCCGCCTCCGGCGCGGACGTGCTGGCACTGGAGGAGCTGGCCCAGCAGGCCCGGGGCACGTACGAGAAGGAGCTGGCGAAGACGTACCCGTACCACACGGTGCAGGGCACGGTCGGGCTGTGGAGCAAGCTGCCGCTGTCGGACACCCAGCCGGTCGACATCAAGATCGACGCTGGGCCGCTGGGGGACACCAAGCCGGTCGAGATCAAGATGGGCTACGCTCGGGCGCTGCGCACCACGGTGGCCACGGACCACGGACCACTGGCGGTGTATGTGGCCCACCTGGGGTCCGCACGCGTGAATCCCAGGGCGGGCTTTTGGACGGCCCACCGTGACAGAGGCGCGCAGGCGCTCGGCAAGGCCATCGCCGCCGAGCAGAACGAGCGGGTGGTGCTGCTCGGCGACCTGAACGGCGCCATGGACGACCGCGCGTTCGCCGACATCACCTCGCAGCTGCGCTCGGCCCAGGACGCGGCCGGGGACGGCTTCGGCTTCAGTTGGCCGGCGAAGTTCCCGGTGGTGCGGATCGACCAGATCCTGGTCAGAGGCGTGGAGCCGGAGAGCTCGCGGGTGCTGCCGGCCACCGGCAGCGACCACCTGCCGGTGGCGGCCGGAATCAGCTGGTGAACACCGCGCCGCACCGCAACCGTAGCCCGCCCCGGCCTAAGCACCACAGAAGCTACTGGCGGGTCACCAGGCGCTTGGTCGGCCGCTCGTTGACGGCACCCCTCTACCCGCCACAGGGGGCCAGTGGAGCCGCTTCACGGAACACGCCTCGCGGGCCGGGTTTCCCAGGTGGTCGCTCGTGAAACAGGCGACCGTCCGGCGGTCCACCTGCGCTGCCCCTGCGGCCTCGCCGTGCCGCACCGCCCGCTTCCCGCCTGGTGCCTCAACTCGCCAAGGCTCTCAGCGTGCCGCCCCCGGCCGTGCGTAAGCCGGGCCCAGTGTGGACCGAGCTGCCTCGGCCCGCCGGCGCCGAGCCGGTCGGACCCGGCCGCCTCGGGTACGCCCGCGCCTCAACAGCCCGCCAGTCCTGGACGCACAACTGGGCTCCCTCGCCGAAGCCGGGGTCACCCGGGTCTTCGCCGAGAAGATCTCTGCCTGCACCGCAATGCGCCCCGAACTGGAGGCCGCCGTCAAGCTCGCCGGAGAGATCCGCTCCTCCGGCGTCGCCGTCGCCCTCGTCGTCCACGAACACGGCGCCTCAACTCACCATGCTCGCCGAGGATGAAGGCTGGCGACGCCGGCCCGGAATTCCTCACCGGGGAGTTGGAGGGCTCGCACGAGCCCTCCGGAATCGTGTTCGCCGTGCTCGCCGCGATGTCGGGCACGGAGCGCGAGTACATCCGCGACCGCACCCTCGAAGGCCACGAGAGCGCCCGCAAATGCGGCAAGACCATCGGAGGCGCCGGCATCGCCGACGAGTCCATGCTGTCCATGACCCTCCACTTACGCGAGCAGGAGATGAGCCTGCGCGATATCGCCGCCCGGCTCGTCATCAGCAAGAGTGCGAAGAAGGGCCAACACCCCTCGCCCGCGACCGTCATGCGGATGCTGCGTGAACACGACGAACAAGCCGCCGCCGAGCTGGCGAGCGCATGACCACTGTTACGAAGCCCCACGCCTACTTTGCGGCTGGTGGCTGGGGGAGGACTCCAGGGCCGACTTGGCCGCCGGAATGCCGGCCCTACTGGACGCCGATCGCCACGTCCGCAGCACCGTCAGTGTGATCGCCACTGTCGACAACCCCACCTTGTTCCAGTGGATCTGCCACGAAGCGCTCGCCAAGAACTGAACCGATTCGCCTCCACCCTGCCGAGACGCTACCGCAGCGGGTACGCCCCCTTGCGGCCCTCCACTCGGAAGCTGCGATGAGACCTCAAGTAGCCCTGCGTAGTAATCACTACGGCTTGTGACCAGCATTCGGTGTGGAATTTGGCGTGGTGCTCCGTGTTGCGCTTGGTTCGCAGACGGCCGCCTGCCCGGTGATCCGCAAGGTGCGGGCCGAGTGCCTCACGGCGTGGGCCCGGCTGATGGAGGTGCTGGTGGCCGGGCGCCGCCCCGCCCGGCCGATCGGGGCGGTTGTGCATCTGCCGGCCACCGCCATCGAGGAGGGCCGGGACCTGTCCTCGATGAGCGGCGTCCTGGCCGACACCGCCTACCGCCTGCTGCCGGCCTGGCAGCGGGGGTGGTCGGCGGTTAGCTCAGATGCCGGGTGAAGAACCGGGCCGCGGCGTCCCCCTCGAACTGCGGGACGCCGGTGTGCCCGCCCAGATTGGCGTGCAGCGTCTTCTCCCTGGTGCCGAAGGCGTCGAACAGGTCCAGGGCCGCCTGCCGGTCGTTCCCTTCGTCGTCCCACTGCAGCAGGACGTGCAGCGGAATGGTGATCTGGCGGGCCTCCTCGAACAGGGTGCGAGGCACGAAACTCCCGGCGAACAGAACGGCGGCCGAGATGCGCGGCTCGACCACCGCCAGCCGGATGCCGATGGAGATCACTCCCCCCGAGTACCCGACCGGGCCGCCGATCTCGGGCAGCGAAAGGAGGGCGTCCAGGGCGGCCTGCCATTCCGGGACCGCCTTTTCGACCAGCGGGAGGACGAGCCGGTCGACGATCTCCTCGTCGACCGGCTCGCCGGCCTCCAGCGCCCGGTGCAGGTCGGCGCGGGCCTGCTCGGCGGCGGCCGAGCGGGGCCGGTCACCGCTCCCGGGGAGCTCGATGGTGGCCGCGGCGAAGCCGTACTCCGCCGAATGCCGGGCCCGGGCCACCAGTCGGGGGCGCATCTTGTGCAGTCCGCCGGGGTGGCCGATCAGGATCAGCGGGGCCGGTGCGGGTGCGGATGCGGGTGTCCACAGGATGCCGGGGATCTCGCCGAGGATGAATTCGCGTTCGAGGACGCCGTCGTCGAGGCGCTGCTCGGAAGTGAATCGCATGGTCGTGCCTTTCGGGAGTGCTCTGAACGGCGCTCCCGGACGACCTATCGCCCGACCGTGACCCCGGAGGGGAGCACCCATGTCGATACTGCGTTCACGGGTACCACCTCCTCGTTCTCTGGCACGGCCTCCGGAAAGGTAGCAGCGGTCGCCGGGGTCCGCCAACAGGTTTTACGGAGGCTTCGTGGCCGGATGCCACGGAGCCGCTGCCTAAAGGCCAAGGCCGTGTAGTTAAGGGCTTCGGGCCTGTGACGTGATCGCAGCGTGGTGAAATCGGAACACTACGCAGAGCTCTGGGGTCTCATTGCAGCTTCCCGAGTGGAGGGCCCTTGCGGCGGAACACACCTGCTGATGACAGACGCCAGGGTGCGCGTACCGCCTTGCAAGAGGTGCGTGGCCGGGCTTGTTCGGGGAGGGGAGGAGGCTTCACCGGTGCCCCTGCAGCGTCGTCCGTGTCCTCCCGCTGCTCGTGCTCACACGCTCACCGGACACCAGATCGACCAACGGCTCCTGTCAGTCTTAAGCCCCGCAACCGCCGCACCGCAGGCGCAGCCCGACGGCCTTCCGTCCAGCCGGCGCCCGGATCCGGTAGCTGCCTGTTCCTCAGGGGCAGCTGGACGCGCGGGGTGGGGGTAAGGGTCAGGTCGCCGGTTTGGGGCGGGCGGCCAGTTCGGCGGTGACGGCGCGTTCGCGCTGGGCGGCGGCCTCGGCACGGGCGGCGTCGCGTTCGCGGGCCAACTCGGCGGAGCGGGTCTGCTCGGCGCGCAGGTCGAGGCGGGCGTCGGCGAGTTCGTCGCGGAGGCGTTCCAGGTCGGCTCGAAGCCGCCCGGCCTCGGCTTGGGCGATCTTCGCCCGTTCCTGCGCGACCTCGGCGTCCTGGCGGTACCGCTCGTTCTCGGACCTGGCCGCCTCCAGCGCGGTGAGCGCCTCATTGCGGGCGCGCTGGGCCACGTGGAGGCGGTGGTCGGCGCGTTCGCGTTCCTGTTCGGCGGCCCGGGCGCGCGCCTCCTCGGCCGCGCGGAGACGCTCGGTCTCCGCGCGGGCCTCTCTGTCCTGCGCGGCCTGCACGCTGGCCTGCTCGGCGTCGCGGCGGGCGGTGTCGGCGGCGCGTCCGGCCTCGGCGGCCCGCGACCGCGCGTCCTGAGCGTCCAGGCGGGCCTGCTCGGCCTCCGCGCGCGCTTCGGTGGACACCCGGTCGGCTTCCAGGCGGGCCTGGTGGACGATCTCATCGGCGTCGGCGCGTACCGCTGCGATCGTCTGTTCAGCCTCGTCCCGCGCGGCCCGCACGGCGGTTTCGGCTTCGGAGCGCGTGTGCTCGGCCTTCTCCAGAGCGTCGTCGCGTTCCCGTTCGGCCTGCTGGGCGCGCTGGCGGGCGGTGCGCGCGCGTTCGTGGGCCTTCTCCGCGGCCTGCTCGGCCTGCACGGCGCGCGCCTCGGCGTCCTCACGCTCGGCGAGCGCGGCGGCCACCGCCGCCTGCGCCTCGGCGTGGATGGCGCTGATCCGCGCCTCGACGCCTCGCGGTGACAGCTCCGAATCAAGGGCCTGCGCGAGCGGCGCGATGGCCGCCGCGAGGCCCTGCTCCATCCGTTCGTACAGGTCCTCGGCCCGCGCGAGGGCACCTTCCAGACCCGGCGTGCCGCGGCGCAGCTCACGTTCCCGTTTGGCGCGGGCCTGGCAGTCGCCCTCGTGGCAGTATTCGCGCGGCCGTCCGCGTCCCTCGCGCTGGGGGACGGGCCTGCCGCAGTAGCGGCAGGCGCGCTCGGCGGGCCGCACCGTCTCCTCACTCGTCGTCACACCTCCATCCTAGCTTTTCTAGATTTCTATTTCCAGAAAATAAGAATGTGCGGAAAACATGGAGCTCTGACTGACGACAATGTTCGTTCTCAGAAGCCAGCTACGTTAGGCTCCCGCGCATGGACGATCTCCAGCCGCGCGCCGCCGGCGTCCCTGTGCGCCCCATGGCGGACACGCGCAACCCCTACCTGGTCTACATCGCGGAACTGGAGAGTCCCCGGTCGCGGCGGGCGATGAGCGCGTGCCTGCATCGCCTGGCCGCGATGATCCATACGGCGTCGGGCCGCGAGCCCGGCGAAGCACCGGGGGAGCGGTTCCCGTGGGCGGAGCTGCGCGCCGAGCACACGGCGGGGCTGCGCGGCCTGATCGGCCGCCAGAACGTGGACGGCCCGGACGGCGAGCCGGTGCCCTGGTCGCCCGCCTACCGCAACCTGCACCTGTCGGCGCTGCGCGGTGTGCTGCGGACGGCATGGCGGCTGGGCGAGATGACGACCGACGACTACCAGCGGGCCGCGGCGGTGCGCAACTTCCGCGGGACGCGGCTGCCCACCGGCCGCAGCGTCCACGCCGCCGAGTTCGCCGCGCTGCTGCGCGCCTGCGCCGCGGATCGGTCTCCGGCGGGCGTCCGCGACGCCGCGCTCCTGGCCGTCCTCTACACCACCGGCGCGCGCCGTGCCGAAGTCGCCGCACTGCGCCGTGAGGACTACAACCCGGGCGAACGGTCCCTGCGGATCATCGGCAAGGGCGACAAGCAGCGGCTGGAGTACGTGCACGAGAG
Source organism: Actinomadura formosensis NBRC 14204 (assembly GCF_001552155.1). Classification (GTDB taxonomy): domain Bacteria; phylum Actinomycetota; class Actinomycetes; order Streptosporangiales; family Streptosporangiaceae; genus Spirillospora; species Spirillospora formosensis. Next base: position 41,064 of record NZ_BCQQ01000047.1, read on the forward strand.
CGCGGCCGCACTGCTGGGCGCATGGCTGGCGCTCGATGACCGCCCATCCGGCCCGCTGTTCAAACCGGTGCACCGCTCGGGCGCGATCCAGCACCGTCCGATGACCGACGCCGCCGTCCGCAACGCGGTCGTCAAGCGCCGCAAGCAGGCGTCCCTGCCGCCGGTGACGCCGCACGACTTCCGCCGGACGTTCATCGGCGACCTGCTGGACCAGGGCGTCGACCTGGCGACGGTCCAGCATCTGGTCGGGCACGCCTCCCCGGCGACCACGGCCCGCTACGACCGGCGGCCCGAACGCCGCCGCCGCAACGCGGTCGACAAGCTGCCCTTCCCGGCCGTCGGTGACACATCCCCCTGACGGCTCCACGCCATGCCCCGGTGGACAGGTGCCACCAAGGACTAGGTCAAGGCCGCGTTGCAGCCGATGGAGGAACTCGTCCCGGCCGACGACGGCGCCGCAGAGGCGGCAATGCGCGCAGCGCTGGCGGACAAGCACAACACTGTGCCGCCGTTTTGAAGCTGCTGGACGAATCGCAGCCCCCTGGCCGCGACGGCGCTCCACGTTGGGGGTGTTCTGTAAGAGTGTTCCGCGAACTGTCCTGGTGACGGGGCTTCTCCGGAACACCGCAGGCTGTGAATGCCGTGGTCACCGAGTTCGAGGTGAACCTGGGCCACATGCGCACCCGCGAGGGCATGGCGCTGGCCGAAAGAACGGCAAACTCAGGGGCAAGCAGCCCAAGTTGCCCGAGCCGGTGCGGCGTTCCATTCGCCGCCGCTACGCCGAAGGTGAGGTGTCGCCGGCGGGCCTGACCACCGACTACAGCGTGGGCCGTTCACCATCCATCGCACCATCCACGGGCCGGCAGAGTTGAGGACCGGCGCGGTGCGCCCGCTGGAACCCCCCAGACCGGGGAGAGGACGTCGTGATGTCCAGTGAGCAGGGGGAAGGGCCGGAGTTCGGGTACGCGGTGGACGTGCGGCCGTTGTGGTCGGCCCGGGACTGGGCGGCCGAACAGGTCCGCGTCGTGCTGCGCGCCGCAGGTTGCGCGGAGTTCCCCGCCGGTGCCGGCTTCTCGGTGGAGAGCCACGACCTGCTCGTGGTGGGAATCTGCGATGACTTCACCAGACCCGCCCGGCCCCCTGGCCGCACGCAACCGGGCCGTCCAGATGCCGGCTACCGCACCGGACCCCATCCCGACGACGAGGAGTTGCTGGCGGTCTGGGCCCCAGCAGCGCAGACCCCTGTTGCACCGGTGCGAGGGGAGCGGGGACGACGCTGCGTCGAGTGGGGGAGACTCTGGCATCGGTGGAGTCGGCCGCTTCACGGCCCACCGCTGGCACGGGCGATGCGCCGACGGTCAGGCCCGAGCGCCTGACCAGGCCACAGATGCCCGGACCAGGACTGACACCGCTCAACATGGCTGGACCAGCTGGCAGCGATCATGGCGGTGCCGGGCGCGCGAAACCCGGCCCAGCTCGCCCGGTGCGACGTATTGATCCGCGGTGAGCTGCGCTCGTTCTGCGCTGACGGGGGAATCGACACCCGCCGGCTGGCCGGCCGTTCCACCGGCTGAACAGTGTCAACCCAATGTCCAGGGGTGGAGTTTCTCCGGGTTGCGTACGACCCAGATCTGCTTGATCCGGTCTCCCACGATCTCGAACGCGAACACGGTCACGGTGACGCCGTCTTGCTGGGCCACCAGACCGGGCTGGCCGTTGACCGTGCGTTGCAGGAGCGTCATGTTGCCCGGCATTCGGTTAGCGATTTCGGCCCAGCCGTGCGCGATCTGCTCGGCGCCCTTGATGGGGTCCAGGAAAGCCATGACGAGGCCGCCGCTATCGGCGATCGCCGTGGCGTCGGGGTCGAGTAGCCCGATCAGGGCATCGATGTCCTTGGCCTCCCACGCCGCTTTGAAGGCCCGGACGACGCCGGCCTGCTGGACCATGGGAGTCACGGGAGCCTGCGAGGCGTGGATGCGACGGCGGGCCGAGGATGCCAGCTTGCGACATGCCGCCGGGGTACGGCCGGTGATGTCGGCCACCTCCGCGAAGGAGTAGCGGAAGACATCGTGAAGGATGAACGCCACGCGCTCGGCCGGGGTCATCGATTCGAGCACGACGAGGAAGGCCATGTTGACCGACTCGTCCAGAGTGACCCGGTCGGCCGGGTCGGCCGGCCGTCCGGTGACCCACTCCGCGGGTTCGGGCAGCGGCTCGGGAATCCATTCGCCCACATAATGCTCCCGGCGGGCCCGTGCCGAATTGAGCAAGTTGAGACAGATACGGCTGGCCACCGTGGTCAGCCACGCGCCGGGGGACGCAATGGCGTCCCGCTGCTGGCGGGACATGGCGTACCAGCGAGCGTAGGTCTCCTGGACGGCATCCTCGGCCTCGGCCAGCGAGCCGAGCAGCCGGTAGGCGAGATTGATCAGCTGCCGCCGCTCACTGATGATCATGCTGAGGGTTGGATCGGACCGGCCGTGTCCTGGCCTGGTTGGTCATGGGCGTCGCCAGCCCTCCTCGGTCTCATCTGCCTTCACCACTTCGACAAGACACCGCACCGGAATGTGAGGTCGGCGCCCCGCCTCACATTCCGCGGGGCGATCTTGTCGTA